>CANHUG010000148.1 GCA_947462995.1 Verrucomicrobiales bacterium
AGATCCGCCAGCAAGTCCATCTGCGGACCCGACACCGGGCGATCATGCAAGTCGGCCGCCACCTGTTCCCGGGCCCGCCGCCGCCGTTCCGCCTTCAGGTAGTCCGATGCCGCCATGCAAGCCCGCCGGTGCAGCCACCCGCCCAGCCGCTCATCCTCCGGCAGCGACGGCCCCCGCTTCGCCAGCGCCGCAAACACATTCTGCGCCACATCCTGAGCCGCCGCCGGCTCACCCGTCTTCCGCAACGCCGTGCTGTACACCAACCCCGCATATCGCTGCACAATCCCCGCAAACGCCCGCTCCGACCCGTTCCGCCGGTACGCTCCCAGCAGGACAGACACCGGCTGCACAGATTCACTCACAGGCGCACTCATCACCCATTAAATAAGACACCGCCCGCCCATTGCCGACAAACAATTTCACAAGGGGGAAATCGACCCGACTCACCGCCTGTGAGGGGCATCCTCGCTGTCGCACGATTCCCCGCAGTGGTCCTTGCCTCCGTACGCCATGATGGGCCCAATGGCTGCGGCGGGGTCCGGCATGGCGATGATACGCCGGGCGCTACTGTCACTTCACCTTTAGCACGCCGCGCATGACCACGTGGTGGCCGGGGAGGGAGCAGACGTACGGGTAGTCGCCGGCCTTTTCGGGGGCGGTGAACTCAATCACCTGGTCCTTGCTGTGATCGAGGAGCTTGCTGGCCCAGATGATGTCGGCGCTTTCAGGGATCCACTGCTTGTCGAAGCCCTGGGCACCGACCGCGAGGGCCTTCGCCGCGCCATCGTCGGCCATGCCCGGCTGCACGAGCAGGATGTTGTGCGACATGACGTCAGGATTCGCGAAGGTGAGCTTGATCGTCTTGCCGGCCTTCACGGCGAGTTCCTTCACATCGTAGCTCATGCGCTCCGGCACGGTGGCGATGCGAAAGCAGATTAAGAGGAAGGAGCTATCTTCGGCGCCCGTTCCCACAGTCCCGCGCGGAGCGCAGGGCGGATGAAGATAGCTGCAATGCAGCAGGCACATTGCGAGATCTCGGCTTGGACCCGCTCACTCCAGCGTCTGCCGGCTCCCCTGATCATCAACCCCAGCCGATGATAGGGCCGAAAGATACAGTGGTTTCAGCGGAGAGCCGTCGAGGGCTCTCCTAAAGGAAAGAAGAGCAGACTCGCTGTAATTCGCGGTAATTTGTGCCATAGACGCTATCGCAGCATGCTGGGCAGCCTCCGGAAGCTCCAAAAGATTTGCAAGTGCCGTAGTCGCATCTCCATCGGAAATAGGGGCCAACGCAACCTGAGAAAGAAATGCATGCCTCAGTTCTTCATCAGTTTGGGAATATGCCCACTTCCGAGCTTCGACTGGTTCGTCCAATGCCCACTGCATGACGTTCTGCAACAGCCCTCTAGTGTACTGTGACAAGTGACTATGGTTTGAGAAGCCGCTGCTGGCGACGGTCGATATCTCACCAGCAAACTGCTCCGAGGAAATAACTTCGGATGACTGCTCGAGCCTGAACACCAGCGCTGATTTCTGCCCTGCCGCAACTCCGATTTCCCGACTTAGGCAGTTCAGGGATTTGATATCAGAAACCTTAAGACTTGAAATTCTTATCCAGTTCTGCAATGCAGGTTTACCATGCCTTTCTGAGTATGCCCGCAGAAATCCGACGAATAGATCGGGGGAAGAATTACAAATCGCTCTTGCCTGCTCTATTGCAACAGCTGGATTGGATTCCAATAATTCGGAGAAGAGTGGAAGGGATATGTCCGCCAATGGCTGGGTTATCCTCGATGAAAGCAGCGATAGATACTGAAGAGCAATGCGAGCATCTCGTTTCGCTGCCAAAGCAAAAAGCTCCTCAGGCACCAAATTGCACGGTCCACCCGTCTCAGCAAGCCAACGAACCGCCGCCAGCGGGTCCGTCAACATCCAGCCTTCAAGAAGCGCTGCACGGACAGATTCGTATGGAGACTCGGGCCCGTTGGTCTCCGGGAGACCAAGCTCAGTCAGATGCTTGATCGCAGCTTGCGGATCCGCTTTAGCCCAATCCCGGAAAAGAGCCCTGAGCTTACCGAAGTCAGCCTTGAGCGCAAAATGCGCAGCTAACGCCGGATAGGAGTTCCTCGGATTGGCCACGCCTTGGCCCGTACTCTGCGGCATTCGGTCCACGCTCGCCTGCCACCCCGTCGTCCTTTCCGGGGATTGTGCATGCTCAGGAAGAGGCCCCTCGGGGGAATCGTAGATGCCCGCGACAAGAGCAACAAGGAAAGTCGCAGGGAGGTACAGCCGTCGCGTTGCCTTCATTTGCAAACGAAGCTAACGTTCAATTCGATTGAGAACTGACCAGTCATCTGCGAGTCTACGAGCCCGAACCGGATCAGTCCGTGCCACGTTCTCTATAAGTCTCAGACCGTCAGCACCGCATCTCACAACGAGATAATCCGCTACATCGGGGCTCTTTTCATCGTATTTTCTGAAGACATCGGCGACACGTTCATAACGTTGAGATGGATTGTCGTTGGGCTCACTTCGCACCAGGGCAAGTCCAAGGTTCTTCATTTGCCCCTGATTCAGAACACCGACGCACTCTGCAAGTGGTGCACCTTCTTTATAAGCATTGACTGCTGTTTGAATCATGATTGCCTCGGTATCGAATCCTTCTTGCATCAACTCGCGAAATTCCTTGCTTTCGGCGAGTGCCCGGATGGCAGCAGTACTTTGCGAGTCGGAATAATATTCGAACAAAGACACTTTATCTGCGAGACTTGAAGCTGCCGCGATAGACGTCTGCACGTCATCATGATTTCGGGCATGTTCGATTGCCGCAACGCGGCGATGCACGAACTGCTTAACAGCTGCTGTCTGAAAACTGCACTCAGAATCTTTTATTTGGCCTGCTGAAACACGCAGAGCCAGCTCCTTCAAGAGTTCTTTCGCTCCATCATTTTCCAACGATTCGATTTGGGCCGCTCGTTCGATGAGCCACTTGGAAGAAAAGGTGGCGATGATTTCCGGTCTGCCGACAATGTCAGATGGACTTGCGAGCTGCTCAAACTTGAACACCGCCTCTTCGCCGCCAAGTGAAGCAGACGGCTCAGGCAGCCGAGAGGATAAAGCGACAACATGATTCTCAGGGGTATGCGATGGCAATCGGAATGCCGTGTTTCCAACCCCGTAGCCGCACAGACCAACAACAAAGCAAGCGACGATAGACTTGGCTATCGAGCGACTTTGGCGCGGGCTAGCATTGGTAGTTTGGCGCATGGTGATGACAGTGGTTCCAAGCATTCACACTCGATTGATTATTGGTGTTTCAGTAGCCAGATGCGACACCACCACTTTCACACTTGTACACACTGCGCATGCTTCCGTCATTGCCAGCCATCTCGCTGACTTTCGTTTTCCTGTTACCCAGGCAGTCTTGATGATTCGCGTTGTAAGCCAACGCAGACTGAAGTCCAGCAAACAGCACGGCCGATTGAGATGCGGCAGCGAAAGAACTTCGCTTGATGAATCCGCGTCTTTTCATTTTGGGAAATCCGGTTCGGTTTTGGTGGCGCTGCAGCCTTTTGGAGAGCAGCATGAAACTACACTGTCGCCTTTGTTCTTGGCAAGACATTTTCCATGTCCTCTTCGGGATCGGGTGCAGGACCGGACAGTCACGAAACGCCACAAACCCTCTTTTTATTTGCGCCGGAATATGTCTAGATTTATAGACACGATTCAGCATGACCACCACTTCAGACTCGAACACCGCCCGCACAGCCATCCTCGCTCAGCTCGGCTCCATCACGGCCATCGCCCGCGGGACCCTCGCCGAGGAGTTCCGTGATCGTACAGCTTCCAACGGCACGGGCACAGTGCGCCTTGGCCCGTACTTCAAACACCAGGTGTGGGAAGGCGGGCGCAACGTCAGCTCCCGCATTCCTGCGTCCTGCGTGGACCAACTCCGCGGTCAGATGGAGGACGCAAAGCGCTTCGATTCGCTCGTCGCTCAGCTCGCCGCCCTAGCTATCTCCGAGGGTGCGGCGCAGCGTGCCGCCCTCGCACCACTAACCGTCGATGCCGACGCCGAAAAAAACTCCGCGAAGCTTGCCTCGCGGAACGCTACCGCGAGACCGAAGCATGGATCGACACCTCCCTCGCAAGGCTCCCGCAGGAAGGCATCGAGGTCCTGAGCCAGACCCTGGAGAGCGGCCTGCGCGACGCGATGTTCCGCGATGCCCGCTCCCTCGTGGAAACGATACTCAACGACCGCACTCTGCTCCCCGACAGCGAGCCGGCCCGTCCGCTGGAGGTCGTGCATCAGGACAGAAAGTGTCAGGCAAGGACGCTCTTCGGCACCATCACCCTGCGGCGGCGCTACTACCACCACACCAGAGCCGGCACCGGCCGCTGCCCGCTCGACGAGTGCCTGGATCTTGACAGTGGGCACATGCCCGGCCTCGCCCGACTCGTCTGCCGCGCCCCCGCGGTGAGCGGCTCCTACGAGGCTGCCGCCGGAGACCTCCATGCCTACCTCGGCCTGGCGATCGAAGGACGCGGCTTCGTACGCCTGGTTGCCGACATTGTTCCCGAACTGCGCGCCGCCCGTGACTCCCGGCCTGCCCCGGTCGACAAGGAACCCGTCGCCATACTCTACGCCGCGAGCGACGGCACCGGCGTGCCCCTGCGCCGCAGAGAACTTGCCGGGATCAAAGGCCGCCAGCCGGACGGCACCGCACGCACCCGGGAGGTCAAGCTGGGGTGCATCTTCACCCAGACCACCACCGACAAAGACGGTGAGCCCCTGCGCGACGAAGCCTCCACCACCTACGTCGGCACTTTCGATGACTGCCGCGCCGCCGGCACCCAGCTGCGTGCCGAAGCCCTGCGCCGCGGCTACGCCACCGCACAGACGACGGTCTACCTCGGCAACGGTGCCGCCTGGATCTGGGAGAACGCCCGCCTCAACTTCCCCGGAAGCATCGAGATCCTCGACTTCTACCAAGCCAGTGAACATGCCGGAGACCTCGCCAAAGCCCTGTTAGGAGCCGGGCCGGAGGCCACCGCCCTGCAGAGCGACTGGTGCCACGCCATGAAAGCCGACAGCAGCGATCCCGTGCTCACCGCCGCCCGTTCCCTACTCGCCGCACGGCAAAACGAGCTGAGCCCGGAACAGGTCGAAACCGCCCAGCGCGAAATCGCCTACCTCACGACCAACGCCGCCCGCACCCGGTACGGCGAGTTCCGGGCCAGTGGATACTTCATCGGCAGCGGCGTAGTCGAGGCCGGCTGCCGGACTGTTGTCGGGCGGCGACTCAAAGCCTCGGGCATGTTCTGGAGCCAGCGCGGGGGAGATGACCTGCTGACCCTGCGCTGCCTCGTCCTCGGGCCAACCTTCTCAGACGTGTGGAAGGCCCGCATCCCCTTTCTCAAAGCCCAACGCGCCAAGCCACCCAGATGGTCGCCAGCCCTCAACTGACTTTTTTGTCCTGCACCCTTCGGGATCCCGAAGAGGTCTGTCCAATACGCCCCTCTCCCCACCCGCCCGGGAACGCTGCGCTCCCGCTCGGCACTCTCCGATCACAAGCCCCCCTCCGAACCAGCCCCTCCCGTCTGAGAATCCATCCGTGTCCATTCGTGACATCCGTGGTCCCATACCCCCCGACCAACTCCGCAACCCGCCTCACCTCATGGCAGACTCACTCGCTTCATGAACTCCGTCACCGCTGCTCTGAATCGGACGGCGTCAGACCACTGAAAATCCTCGTGCCGACCTTCCAACGCCACAAACCACTTCGGCTCAGATGCCGCCGCAAACACTGCACGGCCCCTCTCAATCGGAATGCTCTCGTCGAACTCACCGTGAAGAAACAGCTTGGGCACCGTCACCCGGGAAATCTTGCCGACAGAGTCAAAACGGTTCCTCGCGATCCAACCCACCGGCAACCACGGATAACGGACCGCGCCACAAGCCGGAATCGAATCAAACGCTCCATCGACAATCACTCCACCCACCTCCGAGCGAGTCGCCAGATCAATGGCTACCCCCGTCCCAAGCGAATGTGCCACCAGCACCATCCGAGCCGGTGAAACCCCAAGCCCCTTTATCAGATAATCATACGCCGTATCCGCATCGCAGTAAAAACCAGCCTCGCTAGGCTTCCCAGTGCTATCTCCATAACCGCGGTAATCAAAAGTCAGCACCTCGCAATCCAACTCGCGCAGCAGATCCAGCTTCGGCTTGTCCCAGCGCGCTCGGCCCCACTGGCCGGTGAAAAACAGACACCACCGGCGCGATGCAGCATCGCTGGCGCAATGCGTCCGGTAAGCCGCAATCTTCTCCCCATCCGCCGTCGTCAGGGTAATCCGCTCAAAACCCTCGGGAAGCTCCGGCACTCGATCCGGCCGCTCCCGATAAGCCGCCGGAAATACCTGCGCATCCTCAGTCGCCACCACATAGATCAGAATCGCGGCGTAAAGTACCACCGCAAGGCACAACACCCGCACCAGTTCCTTTCTGACTCGACGGAAGATCATCACAGCGGCCTGTCCTCGGCACAACCATCCATACTTGAAGACCCTCAGCTCCGCAACTCCTTCACCCCCACTCCTGCCCCTCGGCTACCCCCCACCGCCTCCCACATCCCCATCCCCGACAGAATCCCTCTCCACACCCCACCCGGAACCGGTTGCCCCTCGCCCCGCTCAGATGAAGAATCCGTGATTCTTCCGCGTTCTCTTCCCATGCCGCCACGTTCCCTCGTCTCTCTGCTGCTCGTCCTGCCGCTTTCCGCCGCCGCGGCCGACACCGTGCGCTTCAACCGCGACATCCGCCCGGTCCTCTCGGACAAATGCTTCCATTGCCACGGGCCCGACGAAAAGGAACGCAAAGCCGACTTACGTCTCGACCTCCGCGACGCCGCACTCAAGGGCGGCAAGTCCGGCCACCCGGGCATCGACCTCCAGCATCCCGAGAACAGCGAGGTCCTCCGCCGGGTCCTCACCACCGACGAGGACGACCTCATGCCGCCCGCCGACCTGCACAAGCCGGTCACCCCTGCCGAAGCCGACCTCCTCCGCCGCTGGATCACCGAGGGCGCTCCCTACGAAGGCCACTGGGCCTTCATCCCCCCAGTCGCCGAATCCCCGCCACCCGGCGGCCGCAACCCCATCGACGGCTTCCTCCTGCGCACCCTCCAAAAACAAGGCCTCGCCTTCTCCCCGGAAACCTCCCGCGAATCCCTCATTCGCCGCGTCACCCTCGACCTCACCGGCCTCCCGCCTTCCCTCGCCGAAATCGACGCCTTTCTCAACGACCCCGCTCCCGACGCCTACGAAAAACTCGTCGACCGTCTCCTCGCTTCTCCACGTTACGGCGAACACATGGCCGCCCGCTGGCTCGACCTAGCCCGCTACGCCGACAGCAATGGCTTCCAGACCGATTCCTCCCGCACCATGTGGCCGTGGCGCGACTGGGTCATCAATGCCTTCAACCGCAACCTCCCCTTCGACCAGTTCACCATCGAACAACTCGCCGGCGATCTCCTCCCAGAACCCTCGCGCGATCAGCTAGTCGCCACCGGCTTCAACCGCAACACACGTCTCAATGGCGAAGGCGGCCGCATCGCCGAGGAATGGTTCGCCGAAACCGTCATCGACCGCGTCGAAACCACCGGCCTCACATGGATGGCCCTCACACTCAATTGCTGCCGCTGCCACGATCACAAGTACGACCCCATCTCCCAGAAGGAATTCTATCAATTCTTCGCATGGTTCAATTCCAATGAGGAAAGCGGCGTCCTCGACGCCGAAGGCGGCAACCGCGGCGGCGGCAATTCCCCGCCCGTCCTCCCCCTCCCAGCACCCGAGGACGAAGCAAAGCTCAAGGAACTCGACAACGACGTCCGCGTCGCTCAGGAAGCCGTCACCGCCGCCCGCAAGGAACTCCCCGCCCTCCAGATCCCATGGGAGGAATCCCTCCGCACCACCCTAGCCGCTTCCCCCCAGCCATGGCGATCCCTCACCGACGAAGCCGCCAAAAGCCTCGGCGGCGCCACCCTAACCCGCCAGCCCGACGGCTCGTGGCTCGCCGGCGGCACCAATGCGCCTAACGACACCTACGAAATCGACGCCCCGCTCCCGCCCGGCACGTTCTCCGGCATCCTCCTCGAGGTCTTCCCCGACGCCTCGCTCCCTAACCAGAGTCTCGGCCGCGGCTTCAATGGCAACTTCGTCCTCAGCGGCATCGAAGCCGAAATCATCCCCGCTCCCGGCAGCGATCCCATCGCCGCCGACTTCACCCGCGCCGGCGCCGATTACGAACAACCCGGCTTCTCCGTCAGCGCCATCGTCAAGGACCAGCCCCGGCCAGTCAAAGGCAAGCGCCGCCCCGCCGCTCCGAAAAATCAGACAGGCTGGGCCGTCGATGGCAACTCCGCCG
>CANHUG010000149.1 GCA_947462995.1 Verrucomicrobiales bacterium
AGGCTCAGCTTCCCCAGCCCCAATCACCATCAATCCAACCCCGGCCCCGGCCGCGGAGACGCCAGCAGCAGCTCCCGCGACCGAAACCCCAGCGACCGCTCCTGCCGCGGAAACGCCAGCAGCAGTTCCCGCGACGGATACCCCAGCAGCAGCCCCAGCAGCCGAAACCGCGCCCGCCGAGACCCCGGCCAAGTAAGTCGGCACCCTCGCCTCAACCACTTCCCGAAAACGCGCCCCGCAACGGGCGCGTTTTTTCATGCCCCCATCTCCACCCCCCATCCCGCAGAAAGTTCTCCCCTTCCCGCCCGTAACCTTCCACTGACCATGCCGATCCCCCGGCCATTCCCGCAACTCCGCAGCCTGACACATCTCGTCGCCAGGCTGCTCATGCTGTGGGCCATGCTGTCGGCCCAATCCGGGGTCGCCGCAGTCGCCGCCTCCACCCTCGCCCGCCTCGACGGAGCCCATAACGTCCACGTCCAGCTCCACAAAGGCGGCATCAGCCTCGTCCTCGGACATCCTGCCTCCCGTCAGTCCGCTCACCAGCACTCGCCCGTCAGCCAGTTGCTCGTCGCCTGCGTCATCACCAGCTCCGACACCCACAAGGACCACGTCCTCACATTCTCCGGCACCACCGCCAACACCTCCGATCCCGAGTCCGTCCCCGGCCCCCAATCCTGCGCCGCTGACACCACACTCGCCACATCGGAAATCTCACCCGCCCGCATCCTCCGGCCCGCGACACAGCCGGACGCACCCCGCCCGCCCCCATGGGCCCTGAGACCAGCCGACGCCTTCCCAGGCCTGCGCTCGGTCGTCATCATCGTTTGAGCTGAAGCTCCCCGGCTGCCTCCCGCCGTGCACGTCCTCTCATGGACCGGCCACCGCAGGAATCCGCCCCCCAACCCCTGCGCCCCCATCGGCTCCCGCCGTGGCCGCATTCCCCCATTCGCTTCAACTCATCCTATCCAATCTCCCATGTTCTCCCGTCTCGCTCTCTGCCTCTTCCTCCTCCCGCTCGCCTCCCCTGCCGCCGACCCGCCCGCACCAGCCCCGCTCACCATCGACCAGCTCGTCACCCAGGCCCTCGACGCCAACCCCGAAGCCGCCTTCTACAAAACCCGCATCGCCATCGCCCGAAGCGAACGCCGCGACGCCGGCCGCCAGCAGAACCCCCAGCTCAACGCCCAGCTCGGCACATGGTCCGTCAAAGGCATCGGCGACGGCCCCATGTGGCAAGCCGCAGTCTCCCAGACCTTCGAATGGCCAGGCCGCCTCAATCTCCGTAAAGCCCTCGCCGACGGCCAGATCGAAATCGCCGAACTCGGCCTCAACGGCTTCCGCAACGCCCTCGCCGCAAGGGTCCGCTCCGAAGCCGTCAGCCTCACCATCGCCCAGCAGCAGGCCACCGCCGCCGCCGCCGCCTCCGACCGCATCGGCAATGTCGTCCAGGTCCTCATCCAGCGCGACCCCTCCGGCCCCGCCCCGCTCCTCGAATCCCGCATCCTCGAGGCCGCCATGATCACGCTCTCCCGCGAAGCCGCCCTCGCCTCCCGCAAGGTCGCCGAATCCTCCGTCGAACTCAATCTCCTCCGCGGTGCCCGCCCCGACGCACCCCTAACCATCTCCCCGGCCTCCCCGGATCTGCCCGCCGTCCCCGATATCCCCTCACTCCTCGCCGCCGCAGAAAACAACAACTTCGACCTTCGCATGCGCCTGCTCGAACTCCGCCAGCAGGGCTTCGCCGTCAGTCTCGCCCGCAACGAACGCGGCCCCGCCGTCACCGTCCAACCCTACGTCAACTCCCAGCGCGCCGGCGATCAGCGCGAAACCATCGCCGGTCTCAGCGTCACCGTCCCGCTCCCTCTCTGGAACAACGGCAAAGCCAAGGTCGCCGCAGAAGACTCCCGCCTCCAGCAGGCCCGCGTCAGCATGGAAGTCGCCCTCCGCGATGTCGAAAAGCAGGTCGTCTCCAGCCGCAACACCTACGCCGCCCTCGCCACCGAACTCTCCCGCTGGCACCCCGACTCTCTAGCCAAATTCCGCGACGCCGCAGAACAGGGCGACCGCCACTACCAGCTCGGTGCCATCCCCGTCGCCACCTACATCGAACTCCAGAAGAGCTACCTCGAAGCCCTCACCGCCCTCCTCGACACCCGCGCCGAAGCCCTCGCCGCGCTCCTCGACCTCGAACTCCTCTCCGGCCTCTCCCTCGTCCCAGCCTCCAAATAACAGGCCATGATCGACCGAATCCTCGAATTCGCGCTCCGCCAGCGCGCCCTCATCGCCACCCTAGCCGCCGGCCTCCTCGCCGCCGGCCTCTGGTCGCTCTCCCAACTCCCCATCGACGCCGTCCCAGACCTCACCGGCATCCAGGTCCAGATCAACACCGAGGTCCCAGCCCTCGCCCCAGAAGAATCCGAAAAAGCCGTCACCCGCCCCATCGAACTCGAAATGCAGGGGCTCCCCGGCGTCGAGGAAATGCGCTCCCTCACCAAGTTCGGCCTCTCCCAGGTCACCATGAACTTCGCCGACGGCACCGACATCTACCGCGCCCGCCAGCTCGTCTCCGAACGTCTCCAGTCCGTCCTCGACGACCTCCCCCCTGGCGTCTCCCCCAAGCTCGCCCCCATCAGCACCGGCCTCGGCGAAATCTTCTACTACACCCTCACATGGGCCAAGGACGACCCCGCACGCCCAGCCGACCACGCCCAAGCCATGATGGCCCTCCGCGATACCCAGGAATATCTCATCAAACCCATGCTCCGCACCGTCCCAGGCATCGCGGAAATCAACACCAACGGCGGCTACGAACGGCAGGTCGTCATCGAACCCGACCTCGCCTCTCTCCGCAACGCATCCCTGACCGTCAGCGATCTCGCCGACGTCATCCGCGCCAACGCCGACAACGCCGGCGGCGGCATCGTCGCCCAGAACGGCGAACAAGTCACCATCCGCGCCGTCAGCCGGGTCTCCTCACCCGACGAAATCGCCCAGCTCCCCGTCAAATTCTCCGCAGGCGTCGCCCCGCTCCGCGTCCGCGATCTAGCCAAAGTAACCCTCGGCGAAAAATACCGCACCGGCGCAGCCACATGGAACGGCGAAGAATGCGTCCTCGGCACCGTCATGATGCTCGCAGGTCAAAACGCCCGCGTCGTCTGCCAGCGCGTCGCCCCGCGCCTCGAAGAAGTGAAACACAAGCTCCCCAAGGGCATGCTCATCCACACGGTCTACGACCGCTCGGATCTCGTCGACCGCACCATCGCCACCGTGAAGAAAAACCTCTTCGAAGGAGCCATCCTCGTCGTCGTCGTCCTCATGCTCCTCCTCGGAAACTGGCGCGCCGCCCTCATCGTCGCCCTCGCCATCCCGCTCTCCTTCCTCTTCGCCATCACCGGCATGAACCACTGGGGCATCAGCGGCAATCTCATGTCCCTCGGAGCCGTCGACTTCGGCCTCATCATCGACGGAGCCGTCGTCATGGTCGAAAACATCGTCCGCCACCTCGCCGAGCGTCAGCACCACCTCGGCCGCACCCTAACCACCGAAGAACGCCACCACACGGTCCTCCGCGCCGCCCGCCAGGTCGGCCAACCCATGTTCTTCGGGGTCGTCATCATCACCATCGTCTACCTCCCCATCCTCAGTCTCAGCGGCGTCGAAGGCAAAATGTTCCGCCCCATGGCCCTCACCGTTATCCTCGCCCTCGTCGGCGCTCTCCTCCTCGCCCTCTCCCTCATGCCCGTCCTCTGCGCGTGGTTCCTCCGCTCCCGCATCGAGGAAAAAGACAACTGGTTCATCCGCGCCGCCAAAGCCATCTACCGCCCCACTCTCCTCCTCGCCCTCAAATCCCGCTGGCTCACCTCCCTCGCAGCCATCGCTCTCTTCGCCGCCAGCCTAGCCATCTACTCGAAACTCGGCGCGGAATTCGTCCCCAAACTCGACGAGGGCTCTATCACCACTATGGTCTACAAGGAGGTCGGCATGAGTCTCGAGAAATCCCTCGCCATGCAGCTCGCCGCCGAAAAAGTCGTCCTCGATTCCTTCCCCGAAGTCTCCTCGGTCTTCAATCGCATCGGCACCAGCGAGGTCGCCACCGACCCCATGGCACCTAACGAAAACGACTTCTACATCTTCTACAAACCTCTCCGCGAATGGCCCATGTCACCCGGCCGCCCGCGCTCCAAACAGGAACTCTGCGAACAGATCGAAGCCGCCATCAACGCCGCCGTCCCCGGCCACGAATTCGAATTCGCCCAGCCCATCGAAATGCGCTTCAACGAAATGCTCGAAGGCTCCAAAGCTGAACTCTCCCTCAAAATCTTCGGTCCCGACTTCAACGAACTCGAACGTCTCGCCCGCGAAGCCCGCGACATCGTCTCCGCCGTCCCTGGCGGCGACGCCCAACTCGAAGTCGACGGCCGCACCACCAGTCTCGTCCTCACCGTCAAACGCCCGGAACTCACCCGCCGCAATATCCCCGCCGCAGAGGTCAATCGCGCCGTCGCCTCCGCCCTCGGCGGCGAAACCACCGGCACCATGGTCGACGGCAACCGCCGCTACGACATCGTCGTCCGTCTCCCCGAATCACAACGCGCCGACGAATCCGTCATCCGCTCGCTCCCCGTCCGCGCCGGCGACGGTGGTCTCCTCCCGCTCGACAATCTCGTCGACCTCAAAAAGGAAAAGGTCGTCGAACCCATCTCCCACGAACTCACCCAGCGGAAGGTCGGCCTCATGATCAGTGTCAAAGACCGCGACATGGAAGGCTTCGTCAATGAAGCCACCGCCAGTCTCACCTCACGCCTCAAACTCCCCGAAGGCTACAGCTTCGAATTCGGCGGTTCCTTCAAAAACCTCAACGAGGCCCGTCAGCGGCTCGCCATCGTCGTTCCCGCCGCCCTCGGCCTCATCCTCCTCCTCATCTTCATGTCCTTCCGCAGTCTCCGCCAGACGTTCATCATCGCCACCGGCATCCCCCTCGCCCTAACCGGCGGCATCGTCGCGCTCTGGCTCCGCGACATGCCCTTCTCCATCACCGCCGCCGTCGGCTTCATCGCCCTCAGCGGGGTCGCCGTCCTCAACGGGCTCGTCATGGTCACTTCCTTCAACGACCTCCTCGAAGAGGGCCGCTCTCTCCCCGAAACCGTCATCGAAGGTTCCCTCACTCGCCTCCGCCCGGTCCTCATGACCGCGCTCGTCGCCGCCCTCGGCTTCATCCCCATGGCCATCGCCACAGGCCCCGGCGCTGAAGTCCAGCGACCCCTCGCCACGGTCGTCATCGGCGGGATCCTCAGCAGCACGTTCCTCACGCTCGTCCTCCTCCCCGTCCTCTACCAGTGGGTCATGAACCGGGTCGTCACCGAAAACTCCATCGCCAAACCCATCCCGGCCTGACAAACCTTCACACCTCTCCCCGCTGCAATGCCCGCACCTCATCCGCAATGATCGCCAGCCCCTCCCGCACCACCGCTTCCGGCCCGCTGTAATTCAAACGCACACATTCATGCCGGTGCCCCCATTCCTCTTTCAGCCCGAAAAAGAAATGCTCCCCAGGCACCACTAGCACTTTCCTCTTCTTCAACCGCTCGTAAAGCTCCAGACTCGTCACCGGCAATCCCTCCACCCGCAGCCACAGAAAGAACGCTCCCTCCGTCCGGTGCACCGACCATCCCCGCACGCCCGCAAAACTCTCCGCCAGCCACTCCCGCGCCGCCGCCGCCCGTCCTTCGTAAAACGGCCGGATCACCTCCCGCGACATCGACAGCAGCTCCCCTGACCGCAGCAACGGCAGCACCAGCTGCTGCCCCGCGTTGCTGTTCGCCAGCCCGGTCACCGACGTCATCGCCGCCACCGCCGCCGCCGTCCGCGGCGACGCCACCACCATCCCCGTCCTCGTCCCCGGCAACCCCAGTTTCGAAAGGCTCAATGTCAGGATCACCTGCTCGTCCCACAACGGGGTCGCCTCCGTAAACACCGCCCCCGGAAACGGCAGCCCGTACGCATTGTCAATGATCAGCGGCACGCCATAACGCTTCGCCAGCCCTAGCAACCGCTCCATCTCCCCGTCCGTCAGCACGTTCCCTGTCGGATTCGTCGGCCGCGACACACAGATCGCCCCGATCCCGCCGCCCTCCAGCGTCGCCTCAACCGCCCCGAAATCCACCCGGTACTTGAATTCGTGCTCCCCGGTCCGCTCAATCACCGCAGGACACCCCGCAAACTGCTCCGCCCCCAACCCCTGATTCGCATAACCAATATACTCCGGCACCAATGGCAGCAGAATCCGCCGACGCGTCCCGTCCGCCATCACCCCGCCATACAGGTTGAACAGAAAAAACAACGCGGTCTGCCCGCCCGTCGTCACCGCCAGATGCTCCGGCGTCACCGCCCACCCACAAGTCTCCCGCAGCAACCCCGCCAGCGCCTCCAGGAACACCGGATTCCCCCGCGGCGGATCATAATTCCCCAGCATCCGCTCCAGCGCATCCCCATCCGCCATCAATTCCCCCATCCGCCGCCGCCACACCGCATCCACCGCCCCGATGTGCGCCGGATTCCCCCCGCCCAGCATCCTCATCCCGGGATCCGTCGTCAGCGCCCTCCCCAGATCATCCATCAGATCAAGGATCCCGCTCCGCGCCGCCAGTCGCCCGCCTGCCTCCGAAAATGTCTCGTTCATCCCCCCCTCATGCGCCTCTCCCCCTCCCGCGCAACCCCGGCTTCACCCTTGCACCCCCGCTTTTGAAAAGCCATCGCTCTCCCCTCGTATGTCTCTAGCCATGCCACATCGTCCCCGTTTCCTCGTGCCGTTCTTCGTCTCCGCAGCCGTCGCCTGCGCCGCCGACCCCGACCCTGGCTCGGAAGCCTACTTCTCCGCTTTCATCCGCCCGATCCTCGAATCCTCCTGCACCCACTGCCACGGGAGTTCCGAAGACAAAGGCGACCTCCGTCTCCACACGCTCGAAGCCGCCCTCAAAGGCACCGACGGCAAACCCGCCCTCGTCCCCGGCAAACCCGAAGACAGTCCGCTCTACACTTCGACCATCCTCGCTCCCGACCACGACGACATCATGCCGCCGTCCAAGGAACCAGCCCTCGTCAAAGAACAAACCGAGCGTCTCCGCGCATGGATCGCCGCCGGTGCCAAATGGCCCGCCGGCCTCGAACTCGGCCAGGAACCTCGCATGCAGTTCGTCCGCGATATCCAGCCGATCCTCGAACAAAACTGCGTCTCCTGCCATAAAGCCGACAAATCCGAAGGCGATCTCGACATGACCACGCTCGAGAAATCCCTCGCCGGTGGCGAATCCGGCCCGGGTCTCGTCCGCTACGACACCGAAAAATCCCTCATCTTCACCCGCACCAATCTCCCCGCGGACGACGATGACCTCATGCCACCTACCAAAAAAGGCGGCCCGCTCTCCAAGGAACAAATCCAGAAGCTCCAGCTCTGGGTCAAACAAGGCGCCCCATGGCCCGACGGCCTCGTCCTCACCCAGAAGGCCCTCCAGGTCGACCGCCCGCCGAACCCCGACAACGCCGAGTTCGTCGCCAAAATCCACGAGGCCATCACCCAGAAATCCTCGGAAAAATCCCCCGAGGACATGAAGCCCTACACCGGCACCATCTCCAAAACCGGCAAGGAATACAAAATGGTCGTCATCCCCGGCGGCGAATTCACCATGGGCAGCCCGGATTCCGAAAAGGACCGCAAGCCCGACGAAGGCCCCCAGGTCAAAGTCAAAATCGATCCGTTCTGGATGGGTGCCTACGAAATCACATGGGACCAGTACCTCAATTTCATGCTGACCCCGGACTCGCGCTACAAGGACGGTGCCAAAAAAACCGCCCCGCCCGCCGATAGCCCGCTCGTCGACACGGTCAGCAGCCCCACCCAACCCTACACCGACATGACGTTCGGCATGGGCCAGGACGGCTTCCCCGCCATCTCCATGACCGAACAAGCCGCCAGCAAATTCTGCGAATGGCTCAGCGCCCAAACCGGCCACTTCTACCGTCTCCCCACCGAAGCCGAATGGGAATACGCCGCCCGTGCCGGCACCACCACCGCCTACTTCTTCGGCGATGACGCCTCCAAACTCGGCGAATACGCGTGGTTCTACGAAAACAGCGACGGCAAAACCCAACCGGTCGGCCAGAAAAAGCCCAACCCATGGGGGCTCTACGACATCACCGGCAATGTCACCGAGTGGACGCTCGACCAGTACGACGAAAAATACTACGGCTCCCTCAACGGCACCGCCGAAAACCCCTTCAACCGCCCGCGCACCATCTACCCTCGCGTCGCCCGCGGTGGTTCATGGGACGATGACGCCAAGGACCTCCGCAT
>CANHUG010000150.1 GCA_947462995.1 Verrucomicrobiales bacterium
CCACCGACACCACCGCCGCCGACACCGCCAGCGCCTGATTCTGTCTCGTCACATACACATCATCCTGCGCCCGCGGCGGATCATCCGCAGGCATCACCTCAATCGTCACGGGCACCGCCGCCGATTCCGGCAATGGATTGATCGGAGCCACCGCCACAATCGTCCCCTTCACAATGATCGTCCCCGTGTACGCCGGATCCACCAGCGGTTGCTCAAACTTCAACGGAATCGTCAGCTCCAGATTCGTCCCCACCACCACCACCTTCGGCGCACTCAAGGTCGGTTCGTTAGGCACCGTCGCAATGTCATACGCCGCCCCCGCCAGATTGATGTCCGCCGTCGGCGGAATCGTCACCAGCGTCGCCGCCAGCCCCGTCGCCGACAACTTCGCCCGCCCCACCGCCGAAAACTTGTTCCCAGGCTGCGCAAACACCCCGCCCGCCCCCAGCAGCACCGGCGGCCCAGGCTCGTCCATCGAAATCACCAACGAATCCGGATCCCCCGCCCGAAACGGATCAATCTCCCCCGAAATCGTCGCCGTCCCGAAAAACCACGACAACCGCAGCGTCATCTTCTCATCCAGCCTCGTCACCACATCCTGCACCTGAATCTGCTGCAGCGGTGCCGCCGCTGGATTCAACAGCGCCTTCACATTCCCCACCACCCTCCCGTTCTTGTTGTCCGTCGCCGTCCCCAATCCACTCACGTTCACCGACAACCTCACATTCATCGTCGACCGCGCCCGGTCGATCACAAAATCCCGCGCCCCGATCGCCTTGTACGAAAACGTCTCCGTCCCGCTGAAATCCGCCCTCGGCGTGTACCGGAACGACCCATCACTCGCAATGCTCACCGTCCCGTTCGCCGGCTGCCCCGTCACCACCGCACTCAATCCAGTCTTCGCATACTCCACCGTATCATTCCCGAATATCCCCGGAGCCGCCACCACCAGCGGCACATCCTCCGACGCTGTATACACATCAGGACTCACCGTCGGCGCAGCAGCCACACGGCCAGCCGCTAAACCAAGTACAATCAGTAGGCGTTTCATCGGGAACGGGGGGGCTCAACGCCGCATTCTGGCGTCCCCCCAATCGTGCGGGTTCCGCCCCCAGCCCGCAATCCCTTTTTCCCATCCCCGATCACCAAAAAAGTCACCAACCAGCCCCACCTCCCCCAGGGTAGGGACGTGCTCCCGCACGTCCGCCCCCCCGTTCAAGCAACCGAAGGCCCTGGACCGCTGTCAGCATTACAGCTCTCTCTCGCGCACAAAGTGCGCCTACCCGCCCTCTCCCCCCCAGGGTAGGGACGTGCTCCCGCACGTCCGGCCCTCCGTACCAGCAGCCGAAGGCTCTGGACTGCTGTCAGAATTACAGCTCTCTCTCGCCCACAGAGTGCGCCTACAAGCCCCTCTCCCAAAAAGCCAGCCGGAGGCCTTGGACTGCGGAAGCCTGCTGCCGCTTTCCCGGAGCCAGCCCGCTGGCCCGGCACCATTCAAGCTCGCTAGCATCCCAGTACCGGCCCCCTCCCAACACGCCTATCTCACTTCTCGCTTCCCCTCCGACCAAGCCCGGGCACGCGAGGCTCCGCATTCGCGACCCTCCCCACAAGCACCATATCCTAACTTTAAACACCCCTCGCCCAACCCCTTCCGAACTCTCCACATGGCTTTATACCACCCCCGACCACGCCCCCAAGCCGGAGGCTTGACGGAAATTAGCCGGTGGCGTCAGCCACCGGTCTAACATTATAATAAACCACCGCCCCGGCAGGGGCGGCAGCACCACCAACCCGCCACGCGTTCCACCCACCTGTCCCTCCATTACCATATCGTTCAATCGCTGACACCGCTGACGCGGGGGTGTTCGTTGAAACGGGATGGCGGGTAAATGCTACAGAAAACATCGCCGACAAAGCAGCCCCAGCGGTTGTCCATCCCCGCCTTGTTCGGCACTCTGTCTTGTCTTTTGGTATTCATTCCGAGCATCCTGTGAATAGGATTCTTCCGGAGGTGTCCTTCGGCTTCATCTTAGTAACCTTATAAGGCTTTCCGGTCTTATCATATGTGATCCATTCGCCGACTTGATGCCCATTCTCGAAATGGCCTGAACGTGATTTCGTTCCGTCTTTTCGGAACCATTCCCAATAGCCTGTCGTGGCCCCGTCTTCCAAATTGCCGACGGCCCAGACGCTGCCGTCTTTATGGTATTGTGTGTGCGGTTGCTGTTTGCTGATCATGTTATTTCTGCCAAACGTTCAAGCGCCGGCACCGCTGGGCGGGGATAGCGTTGAAACGAGATGGCGGGTTAAAGTTACGAAAAGCATAGCCGACAGAGCACCCCCAGCGGTTGTCCAGCCGCGCCTTGTTCGGCCCGGTTTGGCAGTGTGTCTGTTGTGTTGTAGTCATGGATGAATCTCAGTGCTGTCCGGCCAACCGCCAGAAGCCCTCATGGCGATCTTGATGAATGCAATTGCCTGATCGAGTCCGACAGCTGTGGTCTCGACTGAAGTATTACGGGGAAATGGGCATATCTGGTCTGGCATCCGATAACTAAGAAAGTATTCCTGCCCTACGATGGAGCGGACAGAAACAAGCCATTCACCGCCGTCGTATGTGGGTGAATCCATCAGCACCAAATGGTGATGTGAAGTCAACAGCCAGATGTTTGTCGCTGCGAATTCCGAATCCAGCCGGTCAATCAAGCGAACCATAGCCAAATAGCCATCGGATAGAATCGGCGATGGGGCAGACTCGGCCATCTCGCGGTAGAAGTCTCGCTGGTCGCACTGATCTCCACCCTGTGATCTGGACGTGTAAACCGGCATAACGAAGAGCTAGATAAGTTTGGCGAACAGCCCATCACCGCACCAGATATGTCAGTACATCCCATTTGCACTGAGCCATTCCGGTGTTTCTTTGAGGTTTGCCACGTTCTCCGGCTCAATGGACATGAGCGGATATCGCCGATCATATCCCGGCTAACTTCGCTGTCAATAAATTCCCGGGTTTGTCCGAAACAGGCTGACTTCAGGTCTCATCGAACCTGACCGATGGCGATCCCGAAAAAACCATCCCCCCCACCCCCTCACGCAAACCCAGGCACCGGCCCGCGCCGCACCACCGGCTTCATCACCGGCTTCTCATCCAGCGCCATGTTCCGATGCACCCACACACTCTGCACCAGTCCGAACAAAAACAGATTCATCACCAGAAACGTCCCCCCGTAACTCACCAGCGGCAGCGGAATCCCCGTGATCGGCATCAGCCCGATGTTCATCCCGATGTGCTCGAAGATATGCGCAAACAACAACCCGATCACCCCCGCCACCACCAACCTCCCCAGCGCATCCCGCGCAAAAAACGCCACCGTCAGACACATCATCAGCAGAAACACAAACCCGCCCACCATCATCGCCGCACCCCGAAACCCGAAACTCTCGCACACCACCGCAAAGATAAAGTCATCGTGCGCCGTCAGCTTCGGGACAATCCCCAACTGCGTCAGATTCGGCAGATTCGCCTGCTGCGACGCCAGATCCACTCCCTTACCCTCCCAACCGGACGACCCCACCGCCTTCAGCAGCGCATCCAGCGCCCATCCCTCACCCTTCACGTTCACCGCACGCCCCGCCGCCATGTCGATCGGCACCCGGATCCGGTCCTGCTGATACGGCTGCAACGCCAGAAAATACACCGGCGGCACCAGCGCCAATCCCGCCAGCCCCACCGAAATCAATACCCGGAACGGAATGCAACCCACCGTCATGATCACCGCCGCAATCGGCAGCATCACCATCGCCGACCCCATGTCCCCTAACTTCAGCACCATCAGAAACGGCACCGCAAACACCGCCCCGCTCACCAGAAACCTCACCAGATAATTCCTCATCCACATGAACCGCTTGTGTCCCTCGCCCAGCACCACCGCCATCGTCAGAATCGTCGACGCCACCGCCACCTGCGCCGGCTGAAACTGCCCGATCCCCGGCAACCGCAGCGCAATCGGCTGCCCGTGTACCTCAATCCCGAACTTGAACAGCGCCCCCACCATCCCAATCCCGCCCGCATACATCAGAAACGCCCCCCACCTCAGCCACTTGTAGTCAATCAACGCCGCCGGAAAAAACACCAGCGACCCAATCATCGCCCAGTTGATCTGCTCCCGCCACTTCCCCGTCAGAAACGCCAGGTCTCCATCCCGAAAATGCACCGCCGCATAAATCGAATACACCCCGGACCCCAGCAGCGCCACCATCGTGACAAAGAGGATCCAATGCATGCCTAGAAACTTGCGGAAGAGCGGCGTCATGGTCGGTTTCCCCTAAACTGCCCCGTCACCAACCCGCCCGCAACGGAGGACTCATCCCTCTCACCACCCTCAGAACAACTCCCCACGCAACCACGCCTCCGGCCATCGCGCCCCAACTTCCTCCTTCTCCTCCGCCTTCTCCTCACTCTGCACCCGCTCCACTGCCCTCACCTCATACCAAGGCGTCGGCTCCCCCTGGCTCGCACAACTCACCGGCACCGCTCCCACCACCCCAGCCACCGCCGCCGCCGCCAGCTCCGGATGATTGCAGTCCCGACTCAAATGCCCCAACACCACCCGCTGCAACCTCCCCACCCCAGCCGCCACCACCAGCTCCGCCGCCTGCTGATTCGATAAATGCCCGTGCCGCCCCGCAATCCGCTGCCGCGTCGACCACGGCCGCTTCGTGTCCTTCGCCAGCAGATCCGGATCATAATTCGCCTCCAGAAACAACGCATCCACCCCAGCCAGCCGCGTCTCCACCAATCGCGTCGCGTGCCCCAGATCACTCACCACCCCCAACCGCACCCCCCCAGCCGAAAACACATACCCCACCGGCTCCACCGCATCGTGCGGCACCGCAAACGTCTCCACCCCCATCCCCGCAAACTCAAACTTCCCGCCGCACGGAATCGTCCGCCACTTCCCACCATCCACCGCCAACTCCCCAAGCACCGCCCGCGTCATCGCCGTCGCCAGCACCGGCACCCCATGCGCCTTCGTGAAATTCGCCAACCCCTTCACGTGATCCCCATGCTCATGCGTCAGCAGAATCCCGCTCAACCCGCCCGGCTCCACCCCCACCGCCTCCATCCGCACCCGCAACTCCCTCGCACTCAACCCCGCATCAATCAGCAACACCGCCCCCCCACAGCGCACCAGCGCCGCGTTCCCCGCACTCCCGCTCCCCAGCACGCAAAACTCAATCATCCCCTCCACTCTGCCCTCCCCCTCATCCCTCTGTCAATCGCACCCCGCTCCCATCCCCTCCTCCCGAAGTCTTTTTAAAAAAATCAACCCGATATCTTGCGCCCACACCCCCTTCAAACCACAACATTTTGTGCCTTTCCTCAAAATCCGCTTGGCACCCTCCCGCCACTCCCCCATCTTATCCCTCAATCCCTCTCTCTCAGGGAACGAAATTGTCAAGATTTCTAAAATATGCGCCTGAAACGTCTCGAACTCCACGGATTCAAATCCTTCGCCGATAAGACGAAGATCGACTTCCATGAAGGCGTCACGGCCATCGTCGGCCCAAACGGCTGCGGCAAATCCAACGTCGTCGACGGGGTCCGCTGGGCCCTCGGCGAAACCTCCGCCAAAGCCCTCCGCGGCGGCGAAATGGCCGACGTCATCTTCAACGGCACCGACAAACGCAAACCCCTCAGCATGGCCGAGGTCAGTCTCATCTTCGACGACTGCGAAAAAGACCTCGGCGTCGCCTTCAACGAGGTCTGCATCACCCGCCGCGTCTTCCGCGACGGCAAAAGCGAATACGAACTCAACGGCAACTCCTGCCGCCTCAAGGACATCAACAAGCTCTTCATGGACACCGGCGTCGGTCGCAGCGCCTACAGCATCATGGAGCAGGGCAAAATCGACATGCTCCTCAGCGCCAAACCCGAAGACCGCCGCCAGGTCTTCGAGGAAGCCGCCGGCATCACCAAAAGCAAAGCCGAAAAACGCGAGGCCCTCCGCAAACTCGAATACACCGAAGCCAATCTCCTCCGCGTCAACGACATCCTCGCAGAACTCAAACGCCAGATGGGCACCAGTCAGCGCCAGGCCGCCAAAGCTCGCCGCTGGCAGGACCTCCACAAGGATGTCCTCATCCTCGACTCCCACCTCCACTCCAGAAAATTCCGCGACCTCTCCTCCGAACGCGACGCCCTCGACACTAGCATCGCCTCCCTCCGCTCCACCCAGTCCGAAGCCGAAGACCGCATCCGCGACGAAGAAGCCGATGTCGCCGCAGAACGCGCCGATCTCCGCGAAATGGAATCCCTCCTCACTTCCCTCCGCCACCAGCTCAACGAACGCCAGAACCTCATCCACTCCGCTGAAAACCGCATCGGCTTCAACTCCGAACGCGAACGCGAGCTCTCTTCCCTCATCGACCGCAACGAACACGACGTCGCCGCCAGCAACGAACGGCTCTCCCATCAGGAAGAAGAACTCCGCTCCACCGACTCCGCCCTCTCCGCCATCACCGAAAACCTCGTCCGCCAGAAATCCCAGATCGAGGAACACTTCCGCATCGCCGCCGCCACCCGCGAAGACCGGCTCCGCATCGAATCCTCCCTCCGCGAGGCCCGCAAGGCCATGCATCTCGCAGAGAGCACCATCGCCTCCGCCCAGGCCGCCATCTCCAGCCACCAAAGCCAGGGCGAAACCGACCGCTTCCGCCAGGACCAGCTCCAGCGCGACACCGATTCCCTAACCGCCGACCGCGAATCAAGGCTCGCCGACGAATCCGGTCTCAAGGAATCCATCGAATCCCTCAAGGACGAAATCGAATCCCTCGAACTCGCCCTCCACCAGCGCGAAAAGGAAGCCCAGACGGCCGACATCGAAGCCGCTCAGCTCAACAAAAAACTCCAGGAACTCACCCGCTTCCACAGCGAGCGCTCCAGCCGCGCCGGTGTCCTCCGTCAGCTCATCGCCGCCGGCGAAGGGCTCGAAAAAGGCACCCGCAAGGTCCTCGCAGGCCTCAACCAGCCGGACCACTTCAAGGCCGGTGTCCGCGGGCTCCTCTCTTCCTTCATCGAGGTCGAACGTCAGTACATCCCAGCCGTCGAAGCCGCTCTCGGCGAAAACCTCCAGGCCGTCCTCGTCTCGGATTCCCTCCTCGCAGAATCCATCATCGAAACCCTCCGCCGCGATCAGCTAGGCCAGGCGCTCGTCCTCCCCGAGGACCTCCTCCGCACCACCGGCGAATACCAGATGCTCACCCCCCCGGAAGGTGGCCTCGCATGGGCCGCTGACGTCGTCAGCGCCCGCGAATCGGTCCGCCCCATGGTCCACCAGCTCCTCGCTAACGTCCTCATCGTCCCCGACGTCGCCACCGCTCTCCGCCTCAAACGCGAAAACCCCGAGATCGTCTTCGCCACACTGTACGGCGAATTCATCAGCATCGAAGGCGTCGTCTCCGGCGGCACCGAAGCCGACCGCGCCGGCTCCATGCTCCAGCGCCAGACAGAACTAGCAGACCTCGACGCCGAGGTCGCTACCCTCGAAGCAAATCTCAACGCCGCCGACGCCGAACTCATCGCCCGCCAGAACGACGCCCGCTCCGCTCGCATCGCCCTCGACGAACAACGCGAAATCCTTCAGGCCCGCAGGGTCCAGGAAAGCCAACTCTCCGGCCAGCTCTCCCTCGTCTCCCGCGACCTCCAATCGCTCTCCTCCAAACTCGAATCCCTCGACTGGGAACGCTCCGAACTAGCCAAACGCCAGGACGCCGTCGCCCTCAAACTCGAAGACGCCTCCGCTCGCCTCGCCGACGCCTCCGACGCCCTCCAGTCCCATCGCGACGAAGCCGCCAGTCTCGAAGCCGCCATGGACGCCGCCTCCCGCAACGAGGCCGACGCCAATGAACTCCTCGGCGAACTCAAAACCGCCCTCGCCGTCGAACAACGCGCCGAACAAGCCCTCCGCGAACAACGCTCCCCCATGGACGCTCGTCTCCGCGAGCTCCTCGACGTCATCCAGCGCCGCGAACACGAAATCATCACCTACAAGGAACGCATCGCCAACGCCGACGCCGAAAACGCCCGGCTCCACGAGGAAATCGCCGCCTCCCGCTCGCTCGTCGCAGAACTCGCAGACCAGATCGAAAGCCGCTCCGAAGAACGTTCCTCCCGCTCCGCCTCCCTCGCCGAACGCGAACGCGCCCTCGACTCCACCCGCCGCCAGATCCACGCCCTCGCAGAACAACGCGGCCGCGAGGAAGTCCGCGTCACCAAGGTCTCCCTCCGCATGGAAAGTCTCCACACCTACGC
>CANHUG010000151.1 GCA_947462995.1 Verrucomicrobiales bacterium
CCCAATGCCAAAGTCTCAACATGTAAGCCGACCAGGCAGATTGGCACATCCTCACCAATCCCAACGGGATTGCGTCCCAGAGCCTAGGGTTGGCCAGCGGCACAAAGGCCTACCCTGGGTCCCCTCCCAACAAATCATCAACCCCAAAGGGGTTGCGTCCCCATAGGCATCGTCCTGACGTTTTAACCCCCCCGTCCACCACAACCCACCCCCTCCCGCATCCAACCTCGCCTCACGCCCTCTCCGCCCCGCCGAACCACCGCGACCCGCCAATCCCAACGGGATTGCGTCCCCCAGCCCAGAGTTGGCCTGCACCGCGGGCCTACCCTGGGTCCGCCCCGCCACACGCCGACACTCCCCGATTGCTAATAGCTATTCAACCAGATATGTTGGGTGCTTAACCGTTCGCCCAACCACAAAGCTCCATGACACGATTCGTCGCGATCTTACTTTGCCTTCTTCCTTTTGGCTGTCTGAGGGCGGATGGTTTTCCCTTTGATGAACGCACACATGAAGTTCACGGAGCCAACGTGAGGCTGCCGTTGGGTGAATCTCAGCAGACCGAAGTTGCAGCCACTGGACGCGTCACCTTCACTTCGGAGCAGATGAACTTGATCAGAATGATTTATCACACGATTCCACAGAGTCTCCGGGTGATCGCTTCGACTTTCAATGACGGATTGGAGGGACGCCCACCCAATCAAGTTGACTGCATTTGGACAACGCCAAACGAGATCGCCATCACACTTCCAAAGAAGTGGGAGAAGGGAGACTATTCTTTTGATTCTGGGGATGAGATACCAGATTCTGCGGACATCCGCATCTCGCCAACCGGGCTTCTGTATCATCAGGGGAAAGAGATTGGGATCGAGAAGGCTTTTGAGATCGTGCGAACCGCCAAGAAGTCAGATGGGGCTCCGGCTACGGAGCAAGCTACCATCCGTATTACGAGACCTCCGCCATTCCGATCATCAGATGAGGATGAGGTGGCCCACAACAAGAAGGCCGCAGACTTATTCACTTCCCTCTCCAAGTATGGCGAATCAGTGAAGGTCACAGTTTTTCCGATATGGTAGTCACCGGCAGCAGCAAGGCGAATCGGATCGAGCCGCCATGATTGCGCCGCCATCGCCCCGACCCCACCCGGCGCGCTGCTCTAACAACGCTTCTCTTGCCCTTCGTCAGCCTCTCGACTGTCTGCCTCCCACTGATCCGGTTGCGCCGCGCCGTCACCGCCCCCATGAACTACCCGCCACCTGCCTATCCCAACGGGATTGCGTCCCTCAGCCTAGGACTGGCCTGCCCTCCCAACAAATCACCAACCCCAACGGGATTGCGTCCCCTCAGAAATCGTCCTGACGTTTCACGCCCCCCTTCCACCACAACCCATCCCCTCCCCGCTACCTCTCATAGCAAAAAGGCTACTCAATCCAAATCCCTCCCCCCCACCACACGGACGACACCCCTGCACGGTCTTCACCTCCAGCTTATCCTCCTGCAGCAACCCCATCGCACGCGCCGCCGCCCGCGCCCCGCGCAAGGTCGTCTGAATCGGCTTCCGCGCGCTCAAACTCGTCGCCCGGCACTCCATCGCATCGCCCCCGCTGCCAGCCCTATCGGCGAACCTGGAAAACGCAAACCCTGCCCCCTTCCTTCCTTCACCCCTTCGCCGGCCCAGTCGTCCCCGCCGCCACAAAGGTCAGCGGGATCGGCTGAAATTCATGGTCCGGCCGACCCTTCGCCAACCCCCGGATCCACCGCACAATCCTCCGCACCATCAACTCCTGGTCCGACGCAAAATGCGCCATCGCCGGCCGATGCCACGCCAGTTCGGAATTGTGCCCCCAGCTCACCAGCGACACATCCTCAGGCACCCGCAGCCGCCGCCGCGCCAGAAACGACAGCACCCCCACCGCCCACTTCGTCTTCAGCACCACCAGCGCCGTCGGCGGCGTGATCCGGAACAGCGACGTCAGCTCTCTCTCCAATCCCTCCGGCGTCTCCTCCCAGTCAGGCACATGATAGGATGACGGCGCAATCCCCTGCGCCTCCAGCTCCGCCTTGTACTCCTTCAGCACCTGCATCTCCTCGGGATGCCGGAACTGATGCGGTGCCAGCAGCACAATCCGATGATGCCCCAGTCCCGCCAGATGCCGCACCACCGCACGGTACGCCTCAATCCCGTCCGCCCCAGTGCTCGCCATCGGCAGCGACCGCGCATGCCCACCCAACGCCAGCATCGGCACCCCGCTCGCGATCCCCCATTCCAGCAACTCCCGGCTCCCCGCATGCACCACCCACCCATCCACCCGGATCTCATCCATGTGCCGCTGAATCCTCCCCAGATTGTCCCCCAGTTCATTCTGTGACCGCGCCGCAATCTGACACTCATGCCCCGCTGTCTCAATCGCCCGCCGCAATTCCAGAAACAAGGTCTGCTGGTCAGGATCCTCCGTCGCCAGCGGCTCCCTCAACAGCACCCCGATCCGCAACGTCCGGCTCGCAGAAACCGCAGGCCGACCCGTCACCGTCCGCCGCCGCCCCACCCCAGCCGACGCAATCACCCCTTCCACCTCCAGTATCCGCATCGCCGCCCTCATCGTCTGCCGCGATACCCCGCACAGCGCCGCCAGCTTCAAAACCCCAGGCATCCGGCCATTCCACCGGCCCGTCTCCAACCCCTCACGGACAAAATCAGCAGTGACCTCGGCAAGCGAGCGGCGACGGACGGTTTTCATGTTCTCCTCCCAACGAGTCCATCTTCCCAATATCGTCAAAATCATTCCTCCCGACTCACCCGCTCCCTTCCCCCAGACCATCCTCACCACCCCACCCCGCCCCCACTCAAATCCTCCGCCCCACTCCGGTCGTCCCGCCCCCTTTCTCGCCCGTTTCTCATCGGCATCTCACCCCTACCAGGCAGAAAACCAGCCCAGTTACACCTCATCAATTTCACCCCGCTCTACCGCCCTTCCACCGTGTGCTTCAGCACAAACCTCACAATCGGTTCAGGGTCCTTCAAACTGTGCGGATGATGCCCCACCCCCGCCTTGCTGATCAACTCCATCTCCAGCCCCACCGCCGCCCCACGCTCCTTCAGCAATCCCGAATTCTCCGCCAGCGGCACCACGTCGTCCGCATCCCCGCACACCGACAAAATCGCCACCTTCGCCTTCGCCAGCACCGCCGCCTGGTCCACCGGATTCCCCTTGAACACCTTCGCCGCCCCATCATCCGCAAACCCATACACCTGCTTGCATCGCTCCCAATCCCCCGGCGATCCCTTCCCCTTCCCGAACCCCGCCGGCCAGCTCTTCACATCCAGCACCGGCGCATCAAGATACAGACACGACACTCTGTCAGGGTGCGCCACCGCCCAGTTCACCGCAAACAACCCGCCCCGGCTGAACCCCTCCAGCACCGGCTTCGCCGACAACCCGTACGCCTTCACCACGTGCCCGTGAAATCCCTCCATCGCCGCAATCGCCGTCGGCCCCCCATACAGATTCTGCACGTCCACATACGCCGCATGAAACCCCTTCTCCAGCAGCGCCAGATCCGCCTGCGGCTCATGCCCAAAAAACTCCGTCCGCCAGATCCACGGCTTCCCAGCCGCCGCCACCTTCGGCACCACCACAAACGCCGCTCGCCCACCCACCTCAAACTCCAGCTTCGCATACCCGTTCCACTCACTCCGCTTCACAACCCCGCCCGGCTCATCCGCCATCAGGGCCATCCCACTCATCACCAGACAACTCAGCATCGCAGCACGTTTCATGTAACTCCACCCACCAGATCCATCCCCTCTCCGCAAGCGCTCCCCTCCTCCCTGTTTCCGGTCCCGCCAGCTCACCCACACACCAACCCCGACCCACGCAAGGTCTCAGACCCAGGCTGGCACCCAGGCATGTGCGACCCCGGCAGCCGCAGCTTCCGCATGGGCATTCGCTGAAACCCTCCGCAGGTTCTCAGCCACACACCCATCAATCACCGCTGCCCGCCTTCACCGGACCAACTCTCTCACTCCGCCGCGTCATCACCCGCCGCCGGTGCTTCACCATCCGCAGCATCCCCCGGTTCCGCAGAAACCCCACCATCTGCATCAACGTCCGCATCCACCTCGCCCTCAACCACCGCATCGCCATCGCTGATCACCCGCGCAATGTCCTGCAGCAACTCGCCCTCACGCAGCGAAATCAGCTTCACGCCCTGCGTGTTCCGTCCTGCCTCACGAATCTGCCCCACCGGAATCCGCACGCTCTGCCCGGTGTTCGTCATCAGCATCACTTCGTCAGGCTCGTGCACCACCAAGGCCCCCACCACCAACCCGGTCTTCTCCGTCGTCTTCATCGTGATGATTCCCTTCCCGCCACGGCTCTGAATCCGGTACTCGTCAAACTGCGACCGCTTCCCGATCCCGTTCTCACTCGCCACCAGCAGCGTCGCCCCGCTCTCCACCACCGCTAGCGATACCACATAATCCTTCTCCGCAGGCCGAATCCCCCACACCCCAGTCGCCGTCCGACCCATGTCCCGCACGTCCTCTTCCTTGAACCGGATGCTCAACCCGTCCCTCGTCACCAGAATCAGTTCGTTGCTCCCGTTCGTCAGCGCACACCCGATCAGATAATCCCCTTCCTCAATGTTGATGGCATTGATCCCGTCCTTCCGGATGTTCCGGAACTCCGACAGGTTCGTCCGCTTCACCACGCCATTGTGCGTCGCAAACACCACAAACTTCAGCGGATCCCACGTCGAATCCTTGTCCCCTTCACCGACCGCCGGAATCCGCAGCACACTAGCCACTTTCTCCTCGGGCTTCAGATTTAGCAGGTTCTTGATGCTCCGTCCCTTCGAAGTCCGCGACCCCTCCGGAATCAGATACACCCGCTCCGCATACACCCGCCCGGTGTTCGTGAAGAACATCAGCCAGTCATGCGAACTCGCCGTGAACAAGTGCTCCACAAAATCCTGCTCCTCTTCCCCTTCGTCCGTCATCCGCTTGCCCGTCTCCATCCCCTTCAATCCCTTCCCACCACGCCGCTGACTCCGGAACTCCGTCGCCACCGTCCGCTTGATGTACCCGCGGTGCGAAATCGTAATGATCTGGCTCTCGTTCGCAATCAGATCAATCGTCGTGATCTCCCCGTCATCATCCGCAAAATCAGTCAGCCGCGCCGTCGCATACTTCTCCTTAATCACCCGCAGCTCATCCTTGATGATCGTCAGCACGCGGCTCTCCTTCGCAAGGATGTCCATCAGATCAATGATCTCGGCCATCACCGCATCGTACTCTTCCTTCAGCTTGTGACGCTCCAGACCCGTCAGCTTGTACAGCTGCAGCTCCACAATCGCCTTCACCTGACGGTCATTGAAGAAATACCGGTCCCCGTTCACCTGCGGCTGCCCGCGGATGATGATCCCTAGCGCCTCCGCAGCCTCCACCGTGAACGGATAATCCTTGATCCTCGACTCCGCCTCATCCCGATTCCGGCTCTCCCGGATGATCTTGATGAAATCATCAATCCGGCTCGTCGCCAGCAGCAGCGCCTCGAGAATCTCCGCACGCGCCTCCGCCTTCCGCAGCAGATAACGCGTCCGTCTCAGCACCACCTCGCGCCGGTGCTCGATATAACACGCAATCGCATCCTTGATGTTCAGCAACCGCGGCCGCCGGTTGTCGATCGCCAGCATGTTCACACTGAAACTGCTCTCCAGTGACGTGTGCCGGTACAGATTGTTGATCACCACCTGCGGCCTCGCATCACGCTTCAACTCAATCACCACCCGCGTCTTCTCATCACACTCATCACGGATCCCGCTGATCTCAGGCAGAATCTTCTCCCCTACCAATTCCGCAATCCGCTTGATCAGCACCGCACGGTTCTCCCGATACGGAATCTCCTTGATGATGATCTGCTCCCGCCCGCGCTCATCCTCCTCAATCTCCACCTTCCCACGCACCTTCACCTGACCGCGCCCGGTCGCCAGATACTGCCGCACCCCATTCCGCCCGAAAATCGTGCAACCCGTCGGAAAATCCGGGCCCTTGATGTGCTCCATCAACTCCGGAATCGTAATGTCAGGATTGTCAATCTGCGCGCAAATCCCATCCACCACCTCACCCAGATTGTGAGGAGCCATGTTCGTCGCCATCCCCACCGCAATCCCCGTCCCGCCATTCACAATCAGATTCGGAAACGCCGACGGAAACACCACCGGCTCAGTCAACCGCTCATCATAGTTGGCCTGGAAATCCACCGTGTCCTTCTCCATGTCCTCCATCAGCAAGGTCCCCAGATGCGTCAGCCTCGCCTCCGTATAACGCATCGCCGCCGGTGGATCGCCATCAACACTCCCGAAGTTCCCCTGCCCGTCAATCAGCGTGTCCCGCATGCTCCAATGCTGCGCCATGTTCACCAGCGTCGGATAAATCACCGCCTCACCGTGCGGGTGATAGTTCCCCGAGGTGTCACCGCAGATCTTCGCACACTTGATGTGCTTCTTGTTCGGCCACAGCGACAACTCGCTCATCGCATACAGAATCCGCCGCTGCGACGGCTTCAACCCATCCCGCACATCCGGCAGCGCTCGGCTGATGATGACGGACATGGAATAGTCGAGAAATGACTTCGCCATCTCAACGTCGACATTGATCGGCTCGATATTGCGCTGGTCGTTTTCGCTGCTCACAGGGACTGGGTAGGGGGTAGTTTCCACCCCGTTTTTCAAAGGAATCCGGGGGATCTTCCCCTCCTTAAAGGGGCATCTCCACCCGCGCAAGGCGCGAGTTTGCCACGCCTCATCCCCACAGCCCGCTCACCCCTCCTCCCACGGCCCCGCCATCCGCCCCGCCGCCAGCCATTCCTCCATCAGCTCCCGGAACGCCCGCACCGGCGGCTCATCCCCCTCAGGTTGCCACACCATCACCAACGGCACCGTCACCCGCGGCCGCAACGGCACCAACTCCAACCCCTCTCCCCTCCCCGCCCCCAAGGTCGAATCCGGCACCACCCCAACGCCCTCCCCAGCCGCCACATACCTCAGAATCGTATCCATCAGGCTCGGCGTATGCAGCAATCTCGGCGTCACCCCTGCCTCCCGACACGCCGCCAGGATCGCATCGTGCGACCCCGCTCCCTCCCGCCGCGCCAGCAGCACCAGCGGCACCCCCGCCAATTCCTTCCAACCCACCGTCTTCCTCCCGCACCACTCATGCCCCTCCGGCACCACCGCGCAAAACGGCTCCTCCCTCAGCAGCAACGAAGGCAACCGCAACGCACTGTGCGCCAGCACCGGCCTCGTAATCCCCGCCGACAACCTCCCCCGCGCCACCATCTCAGCCACCCGCTCCGGCGTCCGCTCCTCCAGCACCACCGTCACCCTCGGCCACCGCCTCCGATACTCCTTCACCACCGACGCCAGAAACCCCCGCGTCGGCGGCCCGATGTACCCCAGCCGCAACTCCCCTTCCTCCCCCGCCGCCGTCCGCTGCACCCGCCGCAGCGATTCCTCCCACCGCTCAAACAACAACCCCGCCTCCCTCAGCATCACCGCCCCAGCCGGCGTCAGCTTCACCACCCGACGGTTCCGATCCAGCAACCGCACCCCGCACGCCTCCTCCAGTTCCTGCACCGCCCGACTCAACGCCGGCTGCGCAATCCTCAATCGCCGCGCCGCCCCAGAAAAACTCAGCTCCTCAGCCACCGCCTGAAAATACCGCAGATGTCGCAGGTCCATACCGCCCCTCAGTGATGCCGTTTCGGCATTCATGCCATCGCAATTCTCTATTTCCGTTTTGACCAACCCGACCATTTAATCTCCCCGCCACTTTCCGCCGCGCCCCCATGTCCAACCTCCAACTCGCCATCCAGTTCTTCCTCCAGATCGCGGTCATCCTCATGTTCTGCAGGATCGTCGGCATCATCGCCGCAAAACTCGGCCAACCCCAGGTCGTCGCCGAAATGATCGCCGGGGTCCTCCTCGGCCCCTCGCTCTTCGGTGCCCTCGCACCCCAATGGTCCGCCGGACTCTTCCCCAAGGACTCCATGAAGGTCCTCTTCCCGGCCTCCCAGCTCGGTCTCGCCCTCTACATGTTCATCGTCGGCCTCGAATTCCGCATGGACATCGTCCGCGAACGGTTCCGCGCCTCCGTCGCCGTCTCCTTCGCTGGCATGGCCGCCCCCTTCATCCTCGGCGCTCTCCTCGGCTGGTACTTCAAAACCCACACCAGTCTCTTCCCGGCCTCCACTTCCCTCACCAACGCCGCCATCTTCATGGGCGCCTCCATGTGCATCACCGCCTTCCCCA
>CANHUG010000152.1 GCA_947462995.1 Verrucomicrobiales bacterium
ATTCGGGAGAGGTGGGGCATGAAACGGAAACTGACGATGGTTCTGGGTGGGGTGGTTTTTGCCGGGGTGGGGTCGGTGAGGGGAGGGATGGAGGTGGCGGAGGGGTATGAGTTGAGTGTGGCGGTGCCGGCGTCGTTGGTGGCGCGGCCTGTGGAGGCTTGTTTTGATGATGCGGGGCGGTTGTATGTGACGGAGGTGACGGGGACGAATGAGCCTGCGGTGGTGCAGTTGGAGAAGGCTCCGCATCGGTTGCTGCGGTTGGAGGACACGGATGGGGACGGGGTGTTCGATAAGCGGGTGGTGTTTGCGGAGCGGCTGGGGTTTCCGGAGGGAGTGTTATGGCATGAGGGGGTGGTGTATGTGTCGGTGGCTCCGCAGATTCTGAAGCTGGTGGATCGGGATGGGGACGGGGTGGCGGAGGAGAGGTCGGTGTGGTTTGATGGGAAGACCCTAACGGGTTGTGCGAATGATCTGCACGGGCCGTATGCGGGGCCGGACGGGATGATTTACTGGTGCAAAGGGGCGTTCGGGGAACAGACGCATGATTTGCCGGGGAAGAAGGGATGGAGGAGTCGGGCGGCGCATGTGTTCCGGATGAAGGCGGACGGGAGCGGGTTTGACGTGGTGTTTACGGCGGGGATGGACAATCCGGTGGGATTGGCGTGGACGCCGGAGGGGGATTTGATGGTGTGCGGGACGTTCTTGCAGCATCCGGGGGATGGGAGGCGGGATGGGATCATTCATGCGGTGCGGGGCGGGTTGTGGGGGAAGGATCATGATGTGCTGGAGGGGCATGTGAGGACGGGGCCGCTGCTGCCGCCGATGACGCATCTGGGGCCGGCGGCACCTGCGGGGATGTGCCGGTACGGGAGAGATCTGTTAGTTTGTCAGTTCAACCTGAGGAAGGTGAGTCGGCATGTGCTGGAGCCTGACGGGGCGACGTGGATGACGAAGGACAGTGATTTGCTGAGCAGTGACGATCCTGATTTTCATCCGACGGATGTGCTGCAGGCTGGGGACGGGAGTGTGCTGGTGGTGGACACGGGTGGGTGGTACAAGTTGTGTTGTCCGACGAGTCAGGAGGCGCGGCCGGAGGTGACTGGGTGTGTGTATCGGTTGAGGCGGAAGGGTGGGGAGGTTTCGGTGGCGGTGCCGGAGCCGCGGAGTCGGTTGGAGGTTCCGGTGGAGACGGCGGAGTTGCTGGCGAAGGCGGGATCGGAGGATCTGGCGGAGCGGGAGCGGGCGATCGGGGAGTTGCTGAGGCCGCTGGCGGAGCAGGCGAAGAGTGCGGACGGACACGTGCGGCGGCGGGCGATTGAGGCGTTAGGGCAGTGGTCGGGGCGGCATCCTGATCCCGGGGCTGGGAAGGGCGGCATGGGGCATCTGACGGCGGCGTCGCGCGGGGTGACGGCGGCATTGCTAGGGGCGATGGAAGTTCCGGTGACGGATCGGTTTACGGAGCATGCGCTGACGGTGGCGTTCATCGAGGGAGCGGATGCGAAGGGGCCGCGGGTGTTGCTGCACAGTGCGGATCCGATGCGGCAGCGGATGGGATTGTACTGGGTGATGCAGACTGATCCGGAGATGTTTGATGTGGAGGGAGGGATTGGGGAGTTTCTGGGGGCGGGCGATCCGGGGGTTCGGGCGGCGGCGGTGGATGGGCTAGGGAAGGTGGGGGCGTGGCGGGAGGAGGCGGAGCGGTGGCTGGAGGGACGATTGGCGAAGGGGGGGAGCGGGGTGCTGGAGCTGCCGGTGGTGCGGGCGGTGATGAGGGGTGCGGGGGACGAGACGGTGGCGCGGTGGCTGAGGGTGGCGGAGGTTGGGGAGGCGAGAGTGGTGCTGCTGGCGGCGATGGCGGAGGTTAGGGAAGGGGAATTGCCGTCGTCGTGGTTGCGGGAACTGCGGGTGTTGCTGGAGCGGGACGAAGTGACGGCACGGTGGGCGGCGGAAGTGCTGGCGGCGCGGCGGGCGGGGGTTAGGGATGCGGGGGTCAGGGCGGTGGCGGCGGACCGGGATCGGCCGGTGGCGGTGCGGTTGAGTCTGCTGGTGGCGGCGGGTAAGACGGAGCTTGCGGAGGAGGAATTCGGGATGGTGGTGAAGGCGCTGAGGGAGCGGGGAGGAATGGGTGAGTGGTCGGATCGAGCGGCGCGGGTGTTGTCGCGGGCGGCGCTGACGGGTGCGCAGTTGAGGGCGTTGGTGCCGGTGGTGGCGGAGGTGGCGTTGCCGGTGCGACCGCTGCTGTTGCGGGCGTTTGGGGGGTCGGGGGATGAGGCGACGGGGATGGAGCTGGTGGAGGTGCTAGGGAAGAGCGGGGCTTTGGCGGGTTTTTCGGCGGAGGACCTCGGGGAAGGATTCCGGGGATTTCCGGAGCGCGTGCGGGAGCGTTTGGCGGCGGCGCGTGCGGCGCTGGTGCCTGGGCTGGCGGAGCAGACCGCGCGGATTGCGGAGTTGGAGCGGACCTTGCCGGCGGGGGATGCGTTGCGGGGGAAGGTGGTGTTTCAGAGTGCGAAGGCGTCGTGTGTGCTGTGTCACCAGGCGGGGTATCTGGGGAAGGCGTTCGGGCCTGATCTGACGAAAGTGGGAGCGGTGCGGACGCGGCGGGATCTGATTGAGGCGATTGCGTTTCCGTCGGCGAGTTTTGTGAGGAGTTTCGAGCCGGTGGAGGTGGTGAGGTGGGATGGGACGGTGGTGGTGGGGATGGTGGTGAATCAGAGTGCGGTGGCGGTGACGCTGGCGACTGGGGCGGTGACGCCGCCGGTGACGGTAGCGGCGGTGGAGATTTCGGAGATGCGGGTGGGGAAGGCGTCGCTGATGCCGCAGGGATTGGACCGGATATTGACGCTGGGGGAACTGGCGGATGTGGTGGCGTTTCTGGAGAGTCTGAAGTGAGCGGGGAGGGGGTTGGTTACGCGGGGTTGGGGTGGATTGCGCTTGCGCGGGCGCTGCGTGAACGGACTGAGAGAGTCATCAATTGTCCCTGGTCACGAGCATGAAGATATTCCGCGTTAAACCCGGCAGCCGAGTCAGGCTGAACGATTACGATCCCGAGGGGGGATCGGAGCTGGTGGACGCGAAGGATGATGGGTTGCGGCAGCTGGAGTTGATGAAGGCGGACATTCGGAATCTGCAGCGGAAGCTGTATGCGGAGCGGAAGCATCGGTTGCTGGTGATCCTGCAGGGGTTGGACGGGAGCGGGAAGGACGGGACGGTGCGGAATGTGTTTACGGGGATTGATCCGCATGGGTTGCGGGTGGTGTCATTCAAGGCACCGACGGCGGAGGAATTGGATCATGATTTTCTGTGGCGGGTGCATCGGGAGGTGCCAGCGAAGGGGGATGTGGTGGTGTTCAACCGGAGTCACTATGAGGATGTGGTGGCGGTGGGGGTGAAGGGATTGGCGCCGGAGGCGGTGTGGAAGCGGCGGTACGAGCACATTGTGAATTTCGAGCGACTGCTGGCGGAGGAGGGGACGACGATTGTGAAGATTTTTCTGCATGTGTCGCGGGAGGAGCAGGGGCGGAGGTTGCAGGCGCGGCTGGAGAATCCTGAGAAGCACTGGAAGTTTCATCCTGACGACATTGCGGACCGGAAGCGGTGGCCGGAGTTTACGGCGGCGTATGAGGAGGTGATCAGCCGGACGAACACGGAATGGGCGCCGTGGTTTATTGTGCCGGCGAACCGGAAGTGGTACCGGAATGTGGCGGTGGCTGGGATTGTGAGGGAAGTACTGGGGCGGCTGGAGCTGAAGTTTCCGCCGCCGGCGTGGGATTTGAACGGGTTACGGATTCCCTGAGTGTCGCGATGCTGCCGCAGTTCACGAACGAGCCGGCGCTGCGCCTGATTCTTCCGGCGCTGACCCTGCTGCTGGCGCTGACGGGGTTTCTGCGCGGGCTGGGTAGATTGTTAGTGCTGGCGGTGTCGCTGGCTGGGGGTGCGGCGGCGGGGATGGCGTGGTTTCGTTATGGGCCGGCGCTGTGCATTCAGTGGTTCGGGAGCCTGCCGGTGTGGCTGGTGAATTACGGGTCGATGATTGCGGCGGTGGTGGGGGCGTGGGTGGTGCACCGGTTGGTGACGGGGTTGGCTGGGGGTGGTGGGCCGATTGACCGTGGGGCGCGGGTGCGAGGCGGGTTGATCGGGTTGATACCGGCATTGGTGCTGACTTGGGCTGGGGCGATGGCGTTGCGGGTGACTGGGGCGACGGCTGGGTTGCGGGAATTGGAGGCTGCGGTGAAGGGGCAGCGTGCGGCTGGGGTGAGTGAGCCGGGGTTGCTGCCGAGGGTGAGTCACAGCCTGTCGACGGGGACGGTGGGGGATTTACTGAACCGGCTGGATCCGCTGGCGACTGGGCAGACCGTGCCGCTGGCGTCGCTGCTGGTGCTGCGGCACAATCCGGTGGTGTGGGATCGGGCGTTGCGGCATCCGCAGGCGGCGGTGCTGCTGCAGAGCGGGGCGGTGCAGCGGTTGCTGCGGGACAGTGATGTGGGGAACGCGCTGAGTTTTTCGGATTACACGCGGTTGCTGACCTTGCCGGAGATGGCGGAGGCGCTGAGGGATCCGGTGTTGAGGGCGGCGCTGCTGAATGCGGACATGGGGGAGCTGCTAGGGGCGTGCATTACGGGGCGGAGTGGCCCGGCGGTGATTCCGCGGGCGATTCCGGTGCCGGAGTCCTGAGGGGCGAGCAGGTGAGGGGCCGGGCGCGGGGTCAGCGCGGGTAGCGACCGCCGCGTGGGCCGGAGAGCCAGCGCCATGCGCTTTCGACCATGCGGCGCGGGTCTTTCCATTGGGCTTCCCAGCCGAGGACGGCCTTGGCTTTGGCTGGGTTGGCGACGAGTTCGGGGGGATCGCCTTCGCGGCGAGGTCCGAAGGAGAAGGGGACGGGTTTACCGGTGACTTCTTCGACGAGTTTGAGCATCTGGAGGACGCTGACGCCGGTGCCGGTGCCGAGGTTGCAGGCGGTGGAGGGGCCGCCTTTGCGGAGATGGGAGAGGGCGTCGGCGTGGGCCTGGGCGAGGTCGAGGACGTGGATGTAGTCGCGGATGCAGGTACCGTCGGGGGTGGGGTAGTCGTTACCGAAGACGGTGAGGGCGGGGACTTCACCGGTGACGGCCATGAGGGCGCGCGGGATGAGGTGGGATTCTGGTTCGTGGTCTTCGCCGATGGCGGCGTCGTCGGAGCAGCCGCTGGCATTGAAGTAGCGGAGCATGACGTGGTTGATGCCGCAGGCGTTGACGCAGTCGATGAGGACGCGTTCGAGCATGAGTTTGCTCATGCCGTAGGGGTTGATGGGTGCCTGGGGGTGGGATTCGTCCATGGGGACGAAGACTGGGTTGCCGTAGGTGGCGCAGGTGGAGGAGAAGACGAACTGGCGGCAGTTGTGGCGCTGCATGGTTTCGAGCAGCGTGATGGGGGAGGCGAGATTGTTGCGGTAGTACTTGAGGGGATTGGAGACGGATTCACCGACGAGGGCGTAGGCGGCGAAGTGGAGGACGGCCTCGATGGGCTGGGAGCTGAAGACGGCGTCCATGGCGGCGGCATCGCCGAGATCGGCCTGGACGAAGGAGACTGAGGGGGAGATGAGGGCGTCGCGGTGGCCGAGTTCGAGGGTATCGACGACGACGACTTGTTCGCCGGCTTCTGCGAGCATGCGGACGGTGTGAGAACCGATGTATCCGGCGCCGCCGGTGACGAGAATGGCCATGATGAGTGGGGTGATTGAGAGTTAGGGAGTCGGAAATCAGATTCTGGGGCAGGGGCCGGCTTTGATGCGGCTGTAGTGTGCTCTGACGCGGCTGAGGAACCATGCCCATTTGCGGCCTGGGCGGCCGTTGTCGAGGAGGAAGTGGGGGCAGTTTTTGTTGGGGGGGCTGGCACCGCGGCGAGGCCAGTGGTAGTGGGGGACGACATTGCGGAGGGGGATGCCGTGTTCGTACATGAGGAAGGCGGTGAGTTTGGCGGTGCGTTCGATGGTGGCGGAGCGGTCGTTGCCGCGGTGTTCGCACATTTCGATGCCGACGCTGTAGTTGTTACCTGGTCCGTCGAAGTCTGCGTGTTCGCCTTGTTCGCGGGTGGGGAGGTGCTGAACGGCGCAGTTGTCCTGGACGGTGAAGTGCCATGTGAGGAAGCCGATGCGGTTGCCGCCGGGGCGTTTACGGGCGCGGAGTTTTCCGTTAGAGAGAGCGCGGGCGTGGTCGAAGGCGTCGCCGGAGTAGTTCTGGGTGGAGTGGATGGTGATGTAGCGCGGGGACATGGGCCGGTGGAGTCTGCGGCCGTAGGTGCCTTTGGGGATGAGGCGGGAGATGACGCGGATTTCGCTGCGGAGGAGTTGTTCCGGGGTGATGCCGCGGGTGGTGACGGGGGAGCCGCCGGGTGGAGATGGGTAGCCTTGGGGAGGAGGGGGGAAGCCCTGGGGGGCACTGCCTGGGGCGGTGCAGGCGGCGACGAAGGCGCAGAGCAGCGGAGCGAACGCGCTGAGCATGGGCAGGGCTGCGGAGAAACGCATGCGGTGTGGGTACTGTTTCGCTTAGGAAAGTCAAGATATGCCAACGGGTTGCGGCGGGAAGGGGGGTGATTCGGGTTCTGGGCGGAGATTGCCGTGAGGGGGCTTGAGGCGACGTGGTCTTTTGGGTCCGGGCACGGAGGGGCCGGGCTTATTGCAGGGTGAGATAAGGAACCAAGGTCCGGGGCGAGCCGGGGAGGTCAGGACCCGGAGACGGTGGCGACGGTGTTGGAGCCGGAGACGGCGGCGTCTTTGCCGGTGATGGGCCATGTGGCCTTGAGATTGAGGCGGGCTGGGGGTTCAGCGATGATGCTGGTGCCTTTGCCGGCGTCGACGGCGTGTTCGCCGTAGACGAGTGGGACGACGGTGAAGACGAGGCTTTCGTCGGGCTGGTGCTGGACGTTGAGGAGGGTGGCGTGGAGACGGCGCTTGTTGCGCTGGGAAGAGGTATCGATTTCGATGATGTCGCCGGTGCCGAACTGGGCGGAGGAAGCGCTGCGGGTGGGGATGACGTATTCGATGACGACGTTGCGGTATTCCTTGTCGTGTTCGTTGATGGCGATGGCGCGGGCGACGATGCCTTTGGTGAAGACATCGGTGGCTCCGAGGGGGCGTGCGTGGATGATACGGAAGCGGCCTTTGACGTAGACTGGGCGGTCGTCCTTGTAGTTGGTGAGGTAGGCGCGGCGGAGGTCGCTGTTTTTCTGGGCGAGGTTGTCCGAGGAGAAGCTGTGGAAGGTCTGGTAGAGTTCGGCCTGGTCGAAGGCCTTGCCGCCGGGGACGTCTTTTTCGGTGAAGCCTTTGAGGCGCTCGAGTTTATTGAAACGTTCGAGGATGGCGTAGTTCATGGGCTTTTCCGGATGGGTGAAGACCATGATGGAGAAGAACCATGAGAAGGTGGCGAGGCCGAGGAGGAGGGTGATGGCGACGGCCCACCAGAAGATGCCGCCTTCGGTGCGTTCGACGGTGGCGGCGGCTCCGCGCGACCACGAGCCCCTTGGGGCCTGCATGAATTCGACACGTGGAGGGCGCATGGGGTGGGAGGGGGTCAGGCTGGAGCGACGCAGGCCTCGCCGTCGGGGACTGGGGGAGAGGCGGCTGGGTCGCCGGGTGACTGAGGTTCGAAGGAAGTGCCGCAGCCGCAGCTGCGAGCGGCGTTGGGATTGAGGATTTTGAAGCCAGAGTCGGCGAGTGAGTCTGTGTAATCGAGGGTGCAGCCCTTGAGGTAGGGGGAGCTGGCGGGGTCGACGAGGACCCTGACGCCGTCGCGTTCCGAGATGGAGTCGTCGGTGGCCGGGGTACTGACTTTCATGATGTACTGGAGGCCTGCGCAGCCGCCGCGTTCGACTCCGAGGCGCAGTCCTGATCCGTCGGTGGCGTCAGCGAGGAGGGCGCGCAGATGGATCACAGCGGAGTCTGTGAGGAGGATCATGGTGGAGGAGTCAGGAGGGCATCGGTTGAGAGGCGGGAAGCGGCCGGCTGAGGGGCCGGAAAACGACTCGGATTTCCGCCTTTTCTTACGGAAATCAAACGCTTCTCTTGTCGGGAGATGCAAAAAATCAAGGTGATGCCTGACACGCTGGCGAGCCAAGTGGCTGCCGGGGAGGTGGTGGAGCGTCCGGCGTCGGTGGTGAAGGAGTTGCTGGAGAACAGCATTGATGCCGGGGCGGGGCGTGTGGACATCCTGGTGAGGCGTGGGGGGACGGCGTTGATCCGGGTGGTGGATGACGGGATGGGGATGGGGCGGGAGGATGCGGCGATGAGTCTGGAGCGGCATGCGACGAGCAAGCTGCGGACGAGCGGGGA
>CANHUG010000153.1 GCA_947462995.1 Verrucomicrobiales bacterium
CCGATGCACCAGATAGGATGCACCCACCAGCTCCGGATCATCAAAACCCTTCACCACCGTCTCCCGACGCTCCGGAATCCCGTCCCCATCCATGTCGCGGAACCGAACCACTTCATCCGTCAGCACCGCATACGGCTCGCCATCCTTGATCGCCATTCCTAACGGATAATTCTCACTCGTCTCCGCCACAAAGGTATCCACCCGCTCCTCCAGTCCGTCGCCATTCCCGTCGCGCAGCACATGAAACCGCCCGTCATACCCCGCCGCAAACAATCTCCCATCCGCCGCATACTCCACATTGTTCAGATTCGTCAGCCGCACCGGCAACTCCCGCACCGTGAACCCCGGAACCAGCATCGTCACTCCAGCCCCCGGCGGCGTCGGCGGAAATGGAGGCTCCGGCTGCTTGTCAGGCACCGGCGGAATGAACGGCTCGGTCGCCAGCAGCGCACTGGCAGCAGTCAGCATCAGAATCAAGGTAGTCGGGCGGATCATGTCGGTATGCCCGCAGCCTCCCGCAGAGTTCCACTCGCGGGAAGCCCGTTTTCACGGTGCCCGGAAACGCGCAGAGGCGCAGTGCCGCAGCACTGCGCCTCCCGGATCATCCATCCCGCTCAGCGCCGCGACGTCGACGCCGCGCGGTCAATCAGCTGCAGGAACTCTCCTCGGTATCCATGTGGGTCATCACCCTTCGCCGATGCCGCCAGCGACCGGATGTCGTTCCACGTCATCCCCGCAAACTGCGAGTGTCTCAACATCGACGCAAACCCAGCCACCGACAACGCCCACCGGGTCTCCGGACCAGCCTCGCCCAGCGCCGTCCCCGCATCCTTCACCGGCACTTCCATCAGCTCGCTCACATCCTTGTCATGGGCCTTCCACCGCAGCTTCACCGTCATCGTCTCGTCACTCACCGGCCCGGTCACCGTCGCCGCAGGCGCCGCAGGCACCGCAGGCACCGGAGCCGCTGCCGGAGGCGCTTCCGCCGCCGGTTGATACTTCAGCTTTTCAGTCACCACCGGTTCGTCTGCCACCCCCGCAGGAATAATCTCATACAGCGCCGTCACCGTATGCCCCGCCCCGATCTCACCCGCGTCCTTCCGGTCGTCGTTGAAATCCTCCTTCGCCAGCATCCGGTTCTCATACCCCAGCAACCGGTAACGACCCACCTTCGCAGGATTGAACTCAATCTGAATCTTCACGTCCTTCGCAATCGTCACCAGCGTCCCGCTGAATTGCTCGCCTAGCGCTTTCCGCGCCTCACTCAGGCTGTCGATGTAGGCATAGTTCCCGTTCCCCTTGTCCGCCAGCAACTCCATCGTGTCATCCTTCGTGTTCCCCATCCCGTAACCAAGCACCGACAGGAACACTCCCGTCTTCGCCTTGTCCGTGATCAATTGCTGCAGTTGCTCGTGACTCGTTACCCCGACGTTGAAATCCCCGTCGCTCGCCAGAATCACACGGTTGATCCCTTCCGCACGGAAATTCCTCGCCGCTTCCGCATAGGCCGACGTGATCCCGCCCGCACCATTCGTGCTGCCACCAGCCCCGAGGTTCTCGATCGCCGCCGTTATCCTCGCCTTATCCCCGCCACTCGTCGCCGGCAACACCACGCCGCTCTCACCAGCATACGTCACCAGCGAAACCGTGTCCCTCTCCGTCAGCCGATCGACCACAAACCGCAGGCTCTGCTTCACCAGCGGCAGCTTGTTCTCGTCCTGCATCGATCCACTCACATCGACTAGAAACACCAGATTCGCCGCCGGGCGCTCGCCCGCATGAATCTCCTTCCCCTTCAGCGCAATCCTCGCAATCCGGTGCCGCGCATTCCACGGCGCCGACGTCATCTCGACATGCACCACAAACGGCTTCCCATCCACCGGCGGCGCATAGTTGTAAGGGAAATAATTCACCAGTTCCTCCAGCCGCACCGCTTCCGGCGGCGGCGCTCCCCCGCGATTCAGAAACCGGCGCACATTCGCATAACTCGCCGTATCCACATCAATGCTGAACGTCGACAGCGGGGCCTGCCCCACCGCCATCCACGGATTCTCCGGCAGTGCTTGATAGGACTCGGATCCCGGCGCCGCATCCGCACCCCCCACCGGCGGAACCAGTCGGAATCTCGCCCGATCCCTCTCGCCATCGCTGTAATCCGCTTCACCCTTCGACTCCCACCGACGCAGTCCCCCGCGTGCTTCCGCGTTCTCCACCGCCGCCGCGCTCTGCGGCTTCATCGCCACCGCTCCACTCATGGACTCATGATCGGCTTCCTTCCGACGCCTCTCGCCATTCGGCTTCGCCGCCGCCACCCTCATCGGAACCCCAGCGCTCGCCGCCGTCTCCATCGGCCTGCTCTCCAGCTTCTTCAGGCTCCTCAACCCGTCCGCCGGCGTATCCACCTCGCTCTCCGTCAACGGCCCCGCCCCAGGAGATGGCGCACCCTCATCGGCTAGTGCACTCTTCAATCCGCTGATCTCCTCACGCACCGTCGCGCCAGCAGGTCCACTCGTCACCACCGGAGCAGGCAGCGCCTTGTTCTCGACCGGAGGCCCGCCATGCCCGCTCTGCGCGATAACCATCTTTTTGAACCCGACCTCCGATCCCGGATCAACGCCCCCGCCGCCCCCAGGCAGCATCCCCGCCACCGGCATCCGCGGAGCATCCAGCACAATCCCGGAAACCGGTCGCGTCCACTGATACCACATCGTCCCCACCGTCCCCGCCGCCACACATGCCGCCAGCGCCGTCAATCCACGACGCCACGAAAACGGCACCACCACCGGCGCACTCGCCGCACTCAGCAACCGCTCGCGCTCCGCACGCGCCAGCACCACCGGTGCCTGCGCCAGATTGCCGTCCAGGACGCCGCAGAACGCCTTCGTCCGCTCCGCCTCCGCCGCCAGCACCGGATCCGCCGCCATCGCCGCCTCAAAGGCTACCGCCTCCTCCGCCGGCAACTCGCCCAGCGCCCATGCCGTCATGCGGCTCTCAATTGTCTCGGAAAATTCTGAAGAGTTCATCAATGTGTCAGGAAAGAGGTTGTGCAGGCGCATGAAACTGCCCGCGGAGGGTCTGCACCGCATGGTGCAGCAGATAACCGACATTGCTCACCGACAGCCCGGTGGCCGCCGCAATGTCCTTGTAGCTCAGCCCGCCTTCAAACTTCAGGCGGACCAGCTCGCGTTCGCGTTCCGGCAGGCTGCCGATCAGGCCGCGGAGGCGGCCGGCGTCGTCCTTGCGGACAAGCGCAGTATCCGGTCCCGCCGATTCATCGGGCGCGGCCGCTAGTGTCAGGGTTGTATCCATAGGGATGAGGCGCGAGGTCTTGCGCCGGATGTCAATCAGACACCGGCGGCAAACCGTGAACAGCCACGGGGCCAGCGATTCCCCCTCCCCTTCCGGCGCGTCACGTATGAAGCGCAGAAAGGTCTCCTGTACCGCGTCGCGCGCCGTCTCCTGATCCGCCCCCTGATGCCGCGCATACGCCAGCAACGGGCGCTCGTAGCGTTCAAGGACAGTTTGGAATTCGGCGGCAGACACGGGAGCGGCAGGGGTTCAGTTCATCGGATGCACTCAGCATCACGGCCCCGCAGAAACTTCCCTGGAAACTTTTTGCCCCTACTGCCTCCGGTACTGAAGAATCCCATTCCCGATCGCCTCCGCCAGCCGCTGCCGGTACCGTGGATCCAAAATCTTCGACCGCTCCTTCGCCGTCGAAATGAACCCGCCCTCCACCAGCGCCGCAGGCACCGTCGCACTCCGGATCACCTTGTACCGCGCAAACTTCACCCCGCGGTTCGGCGTCCCCAGGGCCGTCGCAATGCTCGTCTGCACCGCCGTCGCCAAGGGCGCACTCGCAGGACTGAAATAAAACGTCTCCGTCCCGCTCGGCCCCCCATAACTCACCCAGTTGAAATGGATACTGACAAATATGCTCCCCTTGATCTTGTTCGCGATCGCCGACCGGTCCTCCAGCGGCAGAAAGTTATCCCGGGACCGCGTCATCAACGACTTCACTCCCTTCTTCGCTAGATACTCCTTCAGCCGGAAGGAAACATCCAGCGCCAGATGCTTCTCATAAAGCACCCCGATCATCCCCCCGTTGTCATACCCGCCATGCCCAGGGTCGATCACCACCCGCGTGAACTTCCCTGCCATCGCCGCAGGCACCACCACCCATGACGCCAGCAGCAGGCACCACAACAGCCATCGGGACCGGATCAGTCGGTTCATGCCAGCAACAGAGATCAAAGCCGCAACTCACTCCAGCGGAAGGCCGTCAGGACGGTCGCCCGTCCCACGGAATTTGTCGCGCTTCGGCGCTTCCGGCGCATACGGCCGCGCCCCGCTGATCGTCACCACTCCGGATTCACTCAGATCCAGTCTCGGCGTCCCGCGCTTCACCTGATAGAAATCCTGCTTCAGCACCTTCCCGTCCAGATTCACCACCTGATACACCCAGATCGTCGGACTCCCCATCGACAGCAAATGCAGGCTCCGGTCACCTCCCACCTGAATCTGCACCTCCCGGTCCGGAATCAGTGTATTCAGCGGCAGCGTCACCAGAAAAGCCCCAGTCGATTCATCAATGATCCGGACATACAGATACGACTTGTCAGTGTCATGGAAATTGAACAACTGATAACGCCGGTACTTGCCCGCCATCCGGTGATCCTTCGGCAACGCCAGCGACTTCTCCCACCGCGGCTTCTGCGCCTGCTGAATCGTAAACCGGATCGGCCGGGAATTGATCCAGCGCTGCAGATCCGAATGATACGCACTCGCCTTGATCACATACCCGCCCGACTCCGTGATGTGAAAATACCGCGGAATGTTGAACTTCCGCTGCAGCGCCTGCCCCGCACGAAACATCATCGGCTCAGCCACCGGACTCGAAATCGCCGTGACCGGCTCGCCGCGCTCGCTCATCACCGAAAAATTGATCCACGACGCCCCGCCCGGTGCTCCCAGCACCAGATCCTGCCCGCCCGTGTTCGTCACCGTCACCGTCACATACAGCGGCTCGTACGAAATGTAGTTCGTGCGTTCCGCGGTGATCGTCACCGCAAGCTGCGCCGAAACAGGCACCGCACACAAGGCGGCTGCCGCCAGAATGATGAATCGGATGAGGGATCGGGCGCTGGCAGTCATGGTTCGGAAGGGGCGGTCAAGGTGATGGTGGGACAGATGTCGCCGTTCGGAAACCGAGAAATGCCTGGGCGTACGACGCGTCGTCGGCCAGCCACGGCGTGTTCATCGGCACCGCCTTCGGCTGCCGGAAATCGCCGCCGCGGAACACCGGCACCAGTTCATCGGGAAGTTCCGGGTGCGGGGCCCACGAATCCGTCCACTCCGCCACATTCCCCGCCATCCCATGCACGCCGTCCGGACTCAGATCGCCCGCCACCGCATCCACATCGCACCACAATGCATGCCCGTCGCTCCCACCAGGCATCGCATCGCTCGTGCCAGGATAATCCGACCCCGTGTTCGCCAGCGCCGGATCCGGTTTCTCACCCCAGGGATAAAGCCGCCCGTCCGTTCCCCTCGCCGCACGCTCCCATTCCTGCTCGGTCGGCAGTCTCCTCCCCAGCCACCGCGCACAGGCCCACGCATCCCACCAATCCACATGAAATACCGGCGACTGCAGCGTCAGCACCGCCCCATGCCACGGCTGCCCCGCCCGCGCCGCCTCCAGTATCCCCTGCCAATCCTTCGGCTCATGCCCACCCTTCGCCGCCGGCTGGTCCTTATGATCAAACCGCTTCGGATCACCAGCCGCCACCGCCTCCAGAAACGCACCATACGTCCCGATCGTCACCTCATGCCGGTCAATCCAGAACGCCGGAAGACTCAGCCGCCGCCCATCCCCGAACAGAAACTCCCCAGCCGGAACCTTCACCATCCCGGACACATCCCGCGACGCAAACTGCTCCTGCTGCTTCCGCTTCTGAAAATGCATCACCGCCGCCACCGTCCCACCCACCAGCGCCAGCAGCACCACCGCCGCAGGCCACACCCGCTTCCTCCCCGGAACTTCCCCGCCCCGGCCCCCGTCCGCTATCCGCCGCAGCGCCGCCCCCGATTCCGCCGCCACCGCACGCCACGTCCCCAACCCCTGCGCCCCCGCAGCCTTCATCAATGCCAGCAGATGCGACAACTCCCGCGCTCCCGCCGACCGGAAATCCGCCGCCGCCATCAGCGCCGTCGCCAGCCCCCGGATCTCGCCAGTCTCGTTAGGACCCGTCCCCGCCCCGGACACCGCCAGATTCGCCACCCGCACCGTGCCATCCTCACCATGAAACACATGCGCCGGCGCAAACGATTCCCGCGGAATCCGCCGCGAACCCAGCCACCCTAACGCATCAGCCGCCCCATGCAGCACCTGCAGCGCGTTCACCGCCGGAATCCGCTGCCCCGCCGCCCGGATCTCCGCCAGACTCCGCCCGTTCACCAGTTCCCTCGTGTAAAAAACCGCCCCATCCCTCTCCTGCACCTCATACACCGCCGCAATCACCGGACAATCCACCGCCGCACGCGCCCGCACCAACGCCCGGAAATCCCTAACCGCCTCCGCATCCGCCGCAAACTCCGGCTTCAGCCGCTCCAGCACCACCTCACGGTTCACCGACCGCTGCACCGCACGAAACGTATCCGTCCGCGGCAGGCTCCGCCGCTTCTCCCGCAATTCATAATCCCCCAGCACCACCGGCACACCCGCTGGCGCTGCCGCCGCCCGCGCCGACGCCAACTCACCCAGCCACGCCGCCACCTTCGACGGTGCCGCCCCATCCATCTGCACCGCCTCCAATCCCGGAAACTCCCGCCGCAACTGCTCCCGCATCGCCTTGCCCTCCACCGTCGCAAACCGCCCCGAAAACAAAAACACATCCAACCCGCTCAGGCCCGCCGCTAGACTCTGCAGCTCCACCGGCTCACTAGCCGTCAGCACCCGATAGTCAGGAACCGCCGCAAGCTCCCCCACGAGCGCCTCCCGGCTCGCCGCATGGTCCGTGGCAATCAGCACGATCATGAGTTCAGCGGGGTGCTGTCGGCGCAGCCCGCGGTGCCGTCGCCGGCGGGAACAGCAGGTTCTCCGGGCTGCCCGGTATCGTCGGCACCAGCGGCGACGGCTGCGGCCCGCTGTCCAGCAGCGCATCCGGCGCAGTCCGGTCAGGCAACGGCAACTCCCTCGCCATCTGCAGCAACTCCCCGGTCGTCGCCGTCGCATCCTGCAGCTTGTCCTCGTAAATCACTTCCAGCGCACACCCGTAATACCGGCACCGCCCCAGCCGCTGCAATTCATCCGGCGACATCGAAGGCTGCCAGTAATCAAACACAAACGTCTCCCCCCCATCAGCCCAGTCAGCCGGCTCACTCTCACAACTCAACACCGGCTCCATCGCATGCGAACGCGCAATGCTCCGCCCGTTCACCGAATCAAAGAAATGAATCGCCAGCGTCATCTTCTCCATGTCCACCGGCTGATCCGACTTCTTCCGGATCACCGTCGTGAAACGCACCCGCTCGCCGCCCGAGTCCACCACGCGTTCCTCATCCAGCGACCCTATCGTAAATTTCCCTTCTCTGTCTTCCTCCGGCTCCGCCGACGCCTCCACCCCGTCACGCAGGCGGTCGCGCGCCAGCACAAAGAAATCCCCGGCCCCGTCTCCAAGCGCCCGCAGGCTCTCCCAGACCGGTTGCGCCTTCCGCACCAAGCCCATCGTGTCCAGCGTCAGCGCCAGATGATAGAGCACCTTCGGATGGTCCGGCAGCACCGCCGCCGCCGCACGCAGATGCGCCAGCGCTCCATTCGTATCCCCCGATGTCCGGAGGTTCAATCCCTCATCCAGATGCGCCAGCACCGCCTCGTCCGTGATAGCCACATCCAGCGGTGCCTGCACCTTCGCCGCCGGAGCCCTCGGTCCCGTCGAAACCCCGGGCAGCGACACCCCGCCCTTCTCCAGCAACTCCTTCTCCTTCGCCTCCATTAACAGCGCCATCCCCGGATCCACCCGCTCCGGCGCATCCGGATCAATCGCCACCTGCGGCCTCGGATCCGCAAACGGATCATCCTTCACAGGCACAGGCAACGCCACCACAGGCTCCGCCACCGGACCCTTCTCCCTCGGCACTTCCGGCACTTCCGGAACCTTCCGCACAACCTCCGCCTGCACCCCTCCGCCCGCCACCGTCACCGGCATCCGATACGACACCGCCAGCGCCGCCACCTGACCCGCCGCCAGCAAACCAAGACCAACCCACACGTTGCGCAGCACGCGGCTACCGCTCGTC
>CANHUG010000154.1 GCA_947462995.1 Verrucomicrobiales bacterium
ACACCCTTCGGCACATAAATGAACGATCCGCCCGAAAACACCGCACTGTTCAGCGCACTGAACTTGTTGTCGCCCGTCGGAATCACCTTCCCGAACCACGGCCGGAAAATCTCCGCGTGCTCCTTCAAACCCTCCGTGCTGTTCACAAAAATCACCCCCTGGTCACTGACCGCCTTCTGAATGTTCGAATACGCCGCCTCGCTGTCGAATTGCGCCTCCACCCCGGCCAGGAACTTCCGCTCCTGCTCCGGAATCCCCAGCCGCTCGAACGTCCGCTTCACATCGTCAGGCACTTCATCCCACGAACGCTTCGGCTGCGACCCGCTGCTCAGATAATAACGGATCTTCTGGAACTCGATCGCCTCCAGATCCTTCGTCGCCCAGTTCGTCGGCATCGGCTTCTCGTTGAACACCTTCAACGCACGCTTCCGGAACTCACGCACCCACTCCGGATCGTTCTTCACATTGCAGATGTAATCAATCGTCTGCTCGCTCAGCCCGAACCCCGCATCGTAAGTGTGATTCTCAGGATAGGAAAAATCTCCCACGCTGCGGTCAATATCGACCGCGGACATGGTTTCCTGATCAAGTTCAGTGGATGGCGAGGACATGTGATTAAATGGGTCAGTGGTTGTTTCCGCGTTCAGGCCGCCTTCAGCAGCCAGTCATAACCTTTCTCTTCCAGCTCCAGCGCCAGCTCCGGACCACCCGTCCGGATGATTCGCCCGTCCGCCAGCACATGCACCACATCCGGCCGGATGTAATCAAGGAGCCGCTGATAGTGCGTGATCACCAGAACCCCCAGACCAGGCCCGCGCATCGCATTCACCCCGTCCGCCACAATCTTCAGCGCATCAATGTCCAGCCCCGAATCCGTCTCGTCCAGAATCGCATACTTCGGCTCCAGCATCGCCATCTGCAGAATCTCATTCCGCTTCTTCTCACCGCCCGAAAACCCCTCGTTCACACTCCGCGCCGTGAACGACCGGTCCATCTTCAGCATGTCCATCTTCTGATACAGATGCTGATAGAACTTCACCGCATCAATCTGCTCGCCCTTCGGCAGCCGCGCCTGCAGCGCCGCACGCAGAAAATTCGCATTGCTCACCCCCGGGATTTCCACCGGATACTGAAACGCCAGAAAAAGTCCCTCGCGGCTCCGCTCATCAATCCCCATCTCCAGCAGATTCCGCCCGTCCATCAGCGCCTCGCCGCCAGTCACTTGGTAATCCTCGTGCCCGGCCAGCACCTTGCTCAGCGTGCTCTTCCCGGACCCGTTAGGGCCCATGATCGCATGCACCTCCCCCTTCGGCACCTCGAGGCTCAGCCCCTTGAGAATTTCACGGTCGCCAATCGTGGCATGCAGATTCTTGATTTCGAGTTTCATGATCTTCTGTTCGTTGAAATTTCTCCTTACCGCTTCGCCGTCTTCGCCGGCCGCACCGCCTTCGCACACTTAGGGCACAACCCCCGGATCGATACCTCCATCCGGCTCACAATCGTCCCCCGCGGCAACTCCAGCGCCGCACCCGCAGGCCCGTCAAGCTCCACATCCGCCACCGCCCCGCACTGCTCACAGTGAAAATGCCCGTGGTCATTCAGATTCGGACAATACCGCGACGGCGCCCGGTCCAGATTCACCTGCTTCACCAACCCGCTCTGCGTCAGCGCTTCCAGACAATTGTAAACCGTCGCCAGCGAAATGTGCGGAATCCTCTCCTTCACCCGGATGAACAACTCCGTCGCCGTCGGATGATCCCGCTGCGTCCGCAACACTTCATAAACCTCACGCCGCTGCCGCGTCAGCCGATACGCCGGTCCCAATCCCGGCATCTCGGCAGGGACAGTGGTAGCAGCAATGGGTGAACGGGCAGACATGGGGGCTTTGCGGATAGCTACGTCTGCCCGCTTATCAAGAATTATTCCAAATAAGATTTCTTCTCATTCCCCTCTCACCTCGCCCCCCTTTCGCCTTTCCCACCGCGCCCCCGCACTCTATTGCGGTCACCAAGCCCCGCTCCCATGAACCCTCTCTCCGACCCCTTCCAGTCCGCCCGCCGCGACGCCGGCGTCCTCCGCTGCCCCTTCCACGGCGAGGACATCCTCATGCTCCTCCGCCACGAGGACGTCCGCAAAGCCGCCAAAGACTGGAACACCTTCAGCTCCGACGCCCCCTTCCGCGTCCCCATCCCTTCCGAGGAAGACGTCCGCAGCATGCGCCAGCTCCCCATCGAAACCGATCCCCCGGAACACACCGCCTACCGCAAAATCGCCGACCCCTTCTTCCAGCGACCCAAGAACCCCGACTTCATCGCCCGCGTCGAAGACCTCATCACCCGCCACCTCGACAACGCCCTCCAGCTTCCTTCCCTCGAAGTCGTCCACTCCTTCGCTCTCCCCATCCAGTCCCACGCCCTCACCTATCTCCTCAACGTCCCCGAATCCGAAGCCGCCACATGGATCGGCTGGGGCATCCACGTCTTCAAAGTCTCCGGCACCCTCAAAAAAGGCGTCGCCCTCGAAGACTACCTCCACGCCCAGTTCGACCGCGCCCAGCAATCCCCAGGCGAAGACTTCTTCAGCGCCCTAACCACCGCCGAATACCAGGGCCGCCCGCTCACCCGCGACGAAATGATGGGCTTCGCCAACCTCGCCTTCGCCGGCGGCCGCGACACCATCATCCACACCATCGCCTGCGCCCTCGGCTGGCTCGCCGAACACCCCGAAGCCCTCGACTGGATCCGCGAAGACCCCGCACGCATCACCCACGCCAGCGAGGAATTCTTCCGCGTCTTCATGCCCCTCACTCACATCGGCCGCGTCTGCCCCCAACCCACCGACGTCCAGGGCGAGTCCGTCCCCGCAGGCAGCCGCATCTCTCTCTGCTGGGCCTCCGCCAACTTCGACGAGTCCGCCTTCGCCTCGCCCCACGAGGTCCGCCTCGACCGCAAACCCAATCCCCACCTCTCCTTCGGCTTCGGCCCCCACCTCTGCATGGGCGCTCCCCACGCTCGCCTCATCCTCCGCACACTCCTCCGCCTCGTCTCGGAACGCGTCAGCCGTCTCACCACCATCGACGCCGTCCCCCGCACCGAACACGAAGCCGTCTTCTCCCGCACGCTCGGCTACGATTCCCTGACGCTTCGCTTCGAACCGCGCTGATCAGATCGACTCCAGAAACCGCCGGTAAAATCCCACGCCTTCCTCTAGCGCCGCCACGCTGATCCATTCGTCAGCCGTGTGCGCCTGCGCAATGTCCCCAGGCCCGGCCGCCACCGACGGAATCCCCCCCAGCTCCGCCAGCCACAACGCATCGCAGAACCACGTCGCCCCAGCCGTCCCGCATCCCGCCGCCGCCAGCTTCACCACTAACGGATGCCCCGCATCCGTCTCCAGCGGCGCACACACCGGATCACTCTCGATCCTGACAACTCCCGCGTAACCGCTCGACTCCAGAAACTCCTCGAGCAACCGCCGCACGCCGTACCGGTGCACCCCCGGCGTAAACCGGATGTCCAGCCACACCGTGCAGTGATCCGGCACAATGTTCGTCCGCGTCCCCCCGCGGATCATCCCGATGTTGATCGTGCTGTCCCCTAACACCGCATGCCGGAATTCCTCCGCCGCCAGTCGCGCCCGGAACCCCGCATCCAGCGCCGCCACCACCGGCAGCATCACCGTCACCGCATTCACCCCGCGCTCCGGCGTCGACCCATGCACCGCCTTCCCCTCAGTGTGCAGCCGCAGCCACCACGACCCCTTGTGCGTGTGCACCGCCGCACACCCCGTCGGTTCCCCCACCACCGCAAAATCATACTGCCCGGCATACCGCTCCGCAAAATGCCGCGACCCATGCTGCGCCGTCTCCTCACCCATGAAACCCGCAAACGTCACCTCCGCCCCGAGATCCGCCACCCCCGGCCCGATCTCCTCCAGCGCCGCCAGCATCGCCGCCATCGTCCCCTTCGTGTCGCACGCCCCGCGTCCCCACACCCGCCCGTCCCGCACCTCCGCACCGAACGGATCAATCGTCATCCCGCTCACACTAACCGTATCCGTGTGCGGCCCCAGCAGCACCCGCGGCTTCCCCGCCGCACCCCGCGACGGAAACCGCGCCACCACATTCGGCCGCCCCGGCAGCACTTCATCATACCAGACCTCCGCACCTAACCTCCGGCAGAATTCCCCCGCGTACTCCGCACAAGCCAGCTCCCCGGTCTGCGCCGTCCCCGCCTCCCCGTCAGGATTGACGCTCGGAATCGCAATAAGCTCCTGAAGAATGCGGACCACTCGGGAATTCATATCGTTCAGCGTTTCAGTCGTTCCTTCATCTCGCGGTACCACGCCACAAACTTCGGCACCCCGTCACTCACCGGCGTGTGCGGCGCATAACCCAGCAGCGCCTTCGCCTTCGAAACATCCGCGTACGTCAGCGGCACATCCCCAGGCTGCAGCGGCAGATTCTCAATCTCCGCCGTCTTCCCCAAGGCCCGCTCCACCGCCGTGATCAACTCGCTCAGCTTCGTCGTCTGACTCCCCCCGAGATTGAAAATCTCAAACATCTCCCCCTCGTAACGCGACGACGCCAGAATCCCGTCCACAATGTCCTCAATGTACGTGTAATCCCGCGCCGTCGACCCATCCCCGTACCGCGGCACCGGCTTGCCCTCATCAATGAGCTTCGTGAACTTCGAAATCGCAAGGTCAGGCCGCTGCCTCGGCCCGTACACCGTGAAGAACCGCAGACACACCGTCCGGATCCCGTACAGATTCGTGTAGTTCGAACACAACTGCTCCCCCGCCATCTTCGTCATCGCATACGGCGAAATCGTGTTCACAATCAGATCCGTCTCCGCAAACGGCACCTTCTTGTTGATCCCGTACACCGACGAACTGCTCGCAAACACAAACCGCCCGCACCCGTGGCGACGCGACGCCTCCAGCAGATTGAACGTCCCGTTGATGTTCGTCGCCAGATACAACTCCGGCTCCATGATCGACGGCCTCACCCCAGCCCGCGCCGCAAGGTGAATTACCATGTCAAACTTCCCAGCCGCAAACACTCGGTCCACCAACCCACGATCCCGGATATCCCCCTCCACCACTTCCGCCCCACCCCCGAACGCCTCCACATTCGCCCGCTTCACCGCCGGATCATAAAAATCATTGAACTCATCCAGCACCGTCACCCGCGCGCCCTGCCCGAGCAGGCGTTCCACCGTGTGCGATCCAATGAAGCCGGCACCGCCGGTGACTAAAACGTTCATCCCCGCCGCTTACCCCTCACCCCCCGGGGGGTCAAGCAGAACCGCACCCCACCAACCACCCCGCCCTCACGGCCTCAGCACCGCCTCCACCACCACCGGCAAGTGATCCGACAGCGCCTCCAACCGCGCCTTCCACGCCGCAGAATCCGGAAACACTCGGTCCCCTCGCAGCACCCTCACCACCTCCCACCGACCCGCAGGCCCGAAAAACAAATGGTCAATCGCCTCCTTCGGCCCCACCGCCGGCCACGTCGGCTCAGCCTTCCCTCCCGGCCACGACAGCTTCCATCCCTTCACCAGCGGCCCCAGCGACGCCGCCTCCGGCCCAGCATTAAAATCCCCCGCCACCACCGCCGCCATCCCCTCCCGACCCCCGCCCGCGAAAAATCGCAGCATCTCCCCGACCTGCCCCGACCTCACCCCGTCGTCCTGATGGTCCAGATGCACCCCCGCAAACCAGAACGGCTTCCCCCCGAACTCCGGCTGCAACTCCAGCGCCAGCATCGCCCGCGGCTCATACCCCGCCGCCGCCGGCAGCGCCACCCGTTCCTCCTTCCCAACCTTGAACCGCGTCAGCACCGCCTCCCCGTACGATCCCCCCTGAAACGGCATCGCCTCCGCAAAATACCCCCGCATCCCCGTCAATTCAGCCAACCGCGCCACCAAATCCACACCCTTCGCACGCGTCGTCTTCACATCCACCTCCTGCAACGCCACCGCATCCGCCTGCAATATCCGGATCACCTCCGCCAACCCCTCGTGAGGATGCGTCCCACCCGGCCCACGCCCACCCAGAATATTCCACGTCACCAACCGAACCTCCCGCTTCCCCCGATCCGGCACCGCCAACGCCCCCGGCAATCCCTCCGCCCCCACACCCTCCCACACCCCAGCCCACATCACCAATCCCATCGCCAGTCGTCTCATCATTCGCTTCATCCCCCCACCCAACCCACTCCCACTCCCCCAGTCAATCCCGTACCCCCGTCACCACCCTCTCAACACCACTCCTCTCCGACCAAGCAGCCGAAGGCTCTGGACTGCTGTTAGAATCACAGCTCTCCCTGCGCAAGGAGTGCGCCTGCCAGTCCTCCCCACAAGCCCGGGACCGCGAGGCTCCGTACTCGCCGTTCTCCCAACCAGCCAGCCGAAGGCCTTGGAATGCGGAAGCCTGCTGCCGCTTTCCCGGAGCCAGCCTGCTGGCCCGGCACCATTCAAGCTCGTCTCCCATCCCAATACCAGCCCCCCACACCACAAGCCCCTCCCGTCCAAGAAACCACCCGTGTCCATCCGTGAAATCCGTGGTCCAATACCCCACCACGCTTCGCCGTACCACCAAACCATCCGTGCCCATTCGTGAAATTCGTGGTTCAATACCCCACCACCCCTCTCTCCGTTCTCGCCCCTCTCCCAACAAGCCCCATCTCAAATCTCAAATTTCAAATTTCAAATCTCAAATCCCCACCCCATGACCCGCGCCCTCATCGCCATCCTCGCCCTCCAACCGCTCCACCTCCCCGCCGCCCCCCCGGAACCACCACCACCGCCCGAATACCGCGTCGTCGCCATCGCCGGCCGCTTCGCCGCCTACGTCGGCCCCCAACCCCTCATCCTCTCCAGTAAGCTCAGAGAGAAAAAACCCGCCACCTACGAAGACGCCATCCTCGCCTTCGGCCCCGCCTTCACCCATCAACTATCCTCCTCCGGTTCATGGGAATGGCACTTCGACGACGGCAAATCCTACCGCGTCCCAGGCAACTGGTCAGGCCCACTCAGCACCAGCATCACCCTCAAACTCCTCGACGCTCCCCCTCCCCCATCCCCGCCCAAATCCCCAACCCCGCCACCACGCTGACAACATCATAGCCGCCCTCGCTCCACTCACCGCCCCCCCGCCGCCGCCTCCCGATACCACAACAGCGCCTCCACCTCGACTCGCCTGATCCAGTCCGCCTTGCAGTCCCCGTACGCATGGGAATCGCTCGCATGAAGCCCCGCACAACGCAGCTTCTCACCCTGATACTCCGCAGCCACCGCCTCATGCGCCCTCAAGTAGTCCCGAAACGCAACGTGCCGCTCGACATCCGCCGACCCCTCCCGAAAACAATGAACCTGCGCCACCCGCGCCCCTGACTCATCGTCCTTCGTGAAATATCGACGCCCCTCAATCCCAAGCTCTCCCCATCCACAATACCCCAGTCTCCCGAAACAAGCCGCCGCCCCGTCAATCACCGAAAGCTCCGCCACAACCACCATCAGATCGAGAATCGGCTTCGCCACCAGCCCCGGAACCGCCGTCGACCCAATGTGGTGAACCTCACAAACCCCAGCACCAACGGCCTCCGCCAGCACCTCCATCTCCCGCCGCGCGCTCACCGGCCAATCCGCTGAATACGGAACCATCTCAACTCGGATCGGCGGCGGCATCGCAGGCGGCAATTCTCAGTTAGTCCCCATCAGAATTCCCCGCACCCCGCCAAGGGGTGCCGGCCTGTAGCCGGAGGTTGAGCGCGGTACGCGCGACACCACCGGATTGCCACCCCCAACCCCACCTCCAGCTTCCAACACCACCCGGAACCCGTAACTCACATACCGCTCCGCGGGAGCAAAAGGACTCCGAGCCGACGACAGAAAGTCCGCCTTGCCTCCAAGGAGCCACGAAGCCCCGCGCAATACCTTCCAATGCTGCCCCGGCACGAAATCCGTATCACACCACTCCCACACGTTGCCTCCCAGATCATAGAGCCCGTCAGCCGTCGGCGCGAACTTCCCGACCGGACTCGTACCCTCGAACGAATCCACCTTCATGGCCTCATCATAGTTCCCGCACTTCAAAGGCGGCGGCCACACCCCGCCCCATGGATAAACATCCTTGATGCCCTCATTCTTCGACTCCGGCGTCGCCTTCGCATCCTCACGATCCCCAATCCCCACCGCCACACTCCATTCATGATCCGTCGGCAGACGGTACCGCCGTCCCTCCTTCTTGCTCAGCCACCCACAGAACGCCACCGC
>CANHUG010000155.1 GCA_947462995.1 Verrucomicrobiales bacterium
ACCCGACGAACTCGCCCGCGTCCTCCTCAACCTCAACGAGTTCATCTACATCGACTGACCACCGCCAGCTCTCACCCGGGAAACGCCGCCGCCCACTCCGCTTCCTTGAACCCCACCAGCCACACGCCAGCCGCCTCATCCACCGCAAACGGCCGCCGGATCAGGTTCCCGTTCCCACCCAGCAATTCAAGAAACACCCGCTCCCCCATCCCCGCCAGCTTCGCCCCTAACTGCATCTCCCGGTAATCCCCACCCGACGTGTTGCAGACCGCCGCCCGGTTGCCTCCCCGCGCCGCCACCATCCCGCGAATCAACTCCGCCCCAGGCGGCACTTCGCGAATCGCCACTTCCTCAAACGCCACCCCGCGTTCTTCCAGCCACACCCGCGCCTTCCGACATGTCCCGCATCCTTTGTATGTGAATATCCGCAGCATAACTTGTCAGGGTCCTCACGCGTGAAACATCCCCGCCACCGCCGCCGTCATCAGTGTCGCCACCGTCCCCCCAATCAACGCCCGCCCGCCCTGTGACGCCAGCGCCGCCCGCTGCGTCGGTGCCAGCGCTCCGATTCCACCCAACTGAATCCCCACCGACCCCAGATTCGCAAACCCGCACAGCGCAAACGTCATCAGAAACACCGTCCGCTCACCCAGCTGCCCCGCCGCCTTCATCACCCCAAGCCCGTCATACGCCACAAACTCATTCAGCGCCAGCTTCGTCCCCAGCAACTGCCCCGACCGGAGCATGTCCGCACTGTCCACCCCCGCCAGCCACGCCGCCGGCGCCATCACCACGCCGAATATACTCTGCATCGACAACCCCGCAAACACCCCGCCACTCACATTCTTAATCGCATCATTCAACGATTGCCCCCCTCCCGCAGGAATCACCCCTCCCACCCAGCCCAGCCCCGCATTGATCATCGCCGCAAACGCCACAAACGCGATCAGCATCGCCCCCACATTCATCGCCAGCATCAACCCCTGCGTCGTCCCAGACGCCAGCGAATCAAACAATCCGCTCCCTAGCTGATCCTTCGGCACATGCAGGCTCTCATCCACCACCTCCCGCTCAGGCACCAGAATCTTCGCCACCACAATCGCCGCCGGCGCACTCATCAGCGACGCACACAGCAGCCACCGCGCAAACTTCAACCGCTCCGCATCACTGTCTCCACCTAGCATCCCGATGTACGCCGCCATCACTCCCCCCGCGATCGTCGCCATCCCGCCGATCATCATCGTGCACAATTCCGACTTCGTCATTCGCGGCACATACGGCTTCACTAGCAATGCCGATTCCGTCTGCCCCAGAAAGATCTCCCCAGCCGCCGCAAGGCTCTCCACCCCGCTCAACCGCATCACCCGCTTCATCACCCACGCACACCCGAACACCACATACTGCAGTATCCCGAAGTAATACAGCACCGACGTCAGCGCCGAGAAAAAGATGATCGTCGGCAGCACCTGAAACGCAAAAACAAACGCCCCGTCCGCCCCGAACACCCCGCCCATCGTCTTCAAATCCACCAGCTTCCCGAACACCATACGCGCCCCCTCCGCGGAAAACTCCGTGATCTTCACGAAGAATGCCGCCACCGGCTCCATCACCAGCGCCGTGGCATCCGTCGTGAAGAACGCCGCCGCCAGCACAACCTGCAGCAGCACACCTCCCGCCACCAGCCGCCAGTTGATCGCACGCCGGTCCTGCGACAGCGCCGTCATCACCGCCAGCAGCACGACAAGACCAAGGATTCCGCGGAAAACATGCATGATTCAATTCAGTCTGGATAGCCACTCAGCACAATCTTGCCGGTCGCTGTACCGCTTTCCAGCAAGGCATGTGCCGCCGCAACATCCGCGACCGCGAATCGCCGCCCCTCAATCAGCGGCCGCAGCTTCCCAGCCGCCACCAGCGCCGACGCCTCCTTCAGAATCGCTCCATGCCGCTCCCGCCCACGGTCATGCAGCATGTTCAGCAGCATGAACACCACATGCAGCGTCAGACCCTTCGCATGCATCGGCGACAGATCCACCGTCGCCCGCGTCGAGATCGACACCACCGTCCCGCTGAAACTCGCCGCCGTGAAACACCGCGCAATGTTCTCCCCACCCACCGTGTCCATCACAATCTCAAAACCCGCACCCCCAGTCTCCGCAGCCACATACTCCTCAGGCGTCTGCTCCCGGTAATTGATCGTCTTCACCGCCCCCAATCCCGCCGCCAGCGCCGCCTTCTCAGGCCCCGACACCGTCGTCCACACCCGCGCCCCCAGCGCCGCCGCAATCTGCACCGCCACATGCCCCACCCCACCAGTGCCCGCATGCACCAGCACCGTCTGCCCGGCCCGCAACCCCGCTCGGTCCACCAATCCCTCCCACGCCGTGATCGTCACCAACGGCAACGCTGCCGCTTCCTCCCACGTCAACGACGGCGGCTTCGGAGCCAGCAGCAACGCATCCGCCACCATGTACTCCGCCAGCGCCCCCGCAATCCCCTTCACCCCACCCGCACACCCATACACCTCATCCCCCACACGGAAACTCTCCACCCCTTCCCCAACCGCCACAACTTCTCCAGACACATCACACCCCAGCACCACCGGCTCCGGCGGCGCAATCACCTTCAGCATCCCGCTCCGGATCTTCGTATCCACAGGATTAACACTCGTCGCCCTCACCCGCACCAGGACTTCACCCCGACCAGCCACCGGCACCGGAATTTCCCGCTCCTCAAAAACCTCCGGCACCCCGAATTCCCGAACCACCATCGCGCGCATCGTCTGTTTCATAAGTCCCCCACCCTACCCCCGCCCCAGCACCAGTCCAGCCCGGATCCGCATAACGGCACTTCCCCCGCACCACCTACCGCCGCTCCACCACCACGACTTGTTCCTGTCTCACCTTCACCAGCATCCCGCCCGCCAGCACCCCCCGCCACACCGTCCCCGGATAAAGCACCGATCCCCGCCCGATCATCGAACCAGGATTCAAAACCGCATGCGCCCCGATATCCGCACGGTCCCCTAACACCGCCCCGAACTTCGCCAGCCCGGTCGCAATCCTCCCGCCAGGCCCCCGCTCATCCAGCACCGGCACCGCCCCGTGATCGTGCCGCCAGTTCGACAGCACCACCCCAGCCCCCAGATGCGCCTTCCACCCTAAAATCGAATCACCAACGTAATTCCAATGCGGCACTTCCGCCCCGTCCCCGATCACACAGTTCTTCAGCTCGCAACTGTTCCCCAGAATCGCCCCGCGCCCCACCACCGTGTTCTCCCGAATCCAGCACCCAGGCCCGATCCGGCAATCCTCCCCAATCCACGCCGGTCCCTGCAGGCACGCCCCCGGCATGATCACCGTCCCCCGCCCCACATGCACCCCAGCCCCGATAAACGCCGACCCCGCTCCCCCATACAACTCGCCACTCATTACCGCCTCACCGCGCCCGCGCAGCCAACCCGCAATCTCCGGCAACGCCTCCCACACTTCCCGCCCCTCCGGAAACAACTCCGGACACGGGCAGTGCGCCAGATCCAGATAATCAGAAGCGGGATGCAGCACCATTACGGAATTCCCTCCCCTCAGACCGTCAGAATCTCCGCCTCCTTCTTCACCGCATGCGCATCCACTTCCTTCACAAACCGGTCCGTCAGCTTCTGCACTTCCTCCTCCAGCCGCACGTGATCGTCCTCGCTGATCGCTCCATCCTTCTCCGCCTTCTTGATCGCTTCCATCCCATCCCGCCGCACCGACCGCAGCCTAACTTTCCCATCCTCCGCCATGCCCTTCATCCGCTTCACCATCTCCCGCCGCCGCTCCCCTGTCATCTCAGGAATCGGCAGCCGGATCGCATGCCCGTCAATGCTCGGATTGATCCCCAGATTCGCCTCCTTCAACCCGCGCTCGATGTCCTTCACCGTCCCAGGATCAAACGGCTTCACATAAATCATGCGCGAATCCGGCGTCGTGATCATCGCCAGCTGCTTCAGCTTCGACGTCGCCCCGTACGAATGCACATAAATATCAATCGTGTCCACAAGGCTCGGACTCGCCTTCCCCGTCCGCACCGTCGAAAACTCGTGCAGAGTGTATTCACAGGCCTTCTGCATGGCCTCTTCCAGTTCGAGCAGAAACATTTCGGTATCCATGGGAGCAATATGCAGTTTGAAACACTAATCCGCAGCCGTCACCCGGCCGCAACAGCCTCGTCGCTCACGCAATCGTCGCCAGATCCTCAGGCAGCGTCGGCCCGGCACACACCAGAGTCCCGATCGGATCGCCCAGCAGCGCCTTCCGCACGTTGTCCGGCTGATGCATGTCAAAAACAATGATCGGCTTGTTGTTGTCCATGCACAGACTGAACGCCGTCGAATCCATCACCTTCAACTGCCGCGCCAAAGCCTCCCGGAAACTCACCTGCGTGAACCGCCGCGCCTCAGGATTCTTCTTCGGATCACTGTCGTAAATCCCATCCACCTTCGTCGCCTTCAGAATCACATCCGCATTGATCTCACTCGCCCGCAACGCCGCCGTCGTGTCCGTCGAAAAATACGGATTCCCCGTCCCCGCCGCGAAAATCACCACCCGCCCAAGCTCCAAATGCCGGATCGCTACCCGCCGGATGAACGGCTCCGCCACATTCCGCAACTCCAGCGCACTCATCACCCGCGACGGCACATCGCTCGCCTCCAGCATGCTCTGAATCGCCAGCGCATTCATGATCGTCGCCAGCATCCCCATGTAATCCGCAGTCGTCCGGTCCATCCCCTTGTTGCTCGCCGTCAACCCACGCCAGAAATTCCCCCCGCCAACCACAATCCCAATCTCCAACCCACTCTGATACGCCGCCTTAATCTGCTGCGCCATGTCCTCCACAATCGGCGGCGAGATGTTCTCCACACTCCCGTCCTCCCGCAGCGCCTCCCCGCTCAGCTTGAGCACAACTCGTTTATACGGACGGCGGGCGGAGGTTCCAGTTAGGTCGGGCATATGGGCAGGTCGGCTCCAACAGAGAACCCGTTAACCCCGCCCCTTGCAAAGGAAATTTCACACTCCCGCACACACAACCGCTCACCCTCCTCCTCTCCCGTCACCCCGGACCTTCCTCCCGCACCGCCCGCGCCAGCACCCGGCTGATAAACGGGAAAAACTGCTTCTTCCGCGACACCACCCCGTCCATCTCAAACAAATCAGGCCCCAATTGCGGAAAATCAATCTCCTTCACCACCGCCGCACTCCCCGCCGTCAGCAGCAGGCTGAAATGCCGCCGGATGTCCGTCACAATCAGACACGCAAAATCCACCTGCTTCTCACGCCGCAATCCCTCCAGCGCCGCCTGCAACTCATCCCGCCGCGCCGGAAACTCATCCAGCCCCAGCTCCTCAATCTGACTGATCGAGATCCGCCACCCATGCTCCGTGAATTCCTTCCGGTCCGTCCCAAGAATCGCCTCCGACGGCGCTCCCCTCAGCAACGACCCCGCCGCAAAGAAATCCCGCGCAAAATCATCCACCACTATCCCCGCCTGTCCAGCCAGCCACCCTAGCATGTCCCGATCCATCCCCCGCGTCGTCGGCGAAGTCAGCTTCAGCGTGTCCGATATGATCCCCGCACTCAGACACATCGCCACCGCAGGCGACGGCCGCTCCCCCTGCATCTGATACAACCGCGCCACAATCGTCGACGTCGACCCCACCGGCTCGTTGATAAACCGAATCGGCTCCCGCGACACCAGATTCCCGCTCAACCGGTGGTGATCAATCACCTCCAGAATGTTCGCATCCGCCGCTCCAGGCACCGCCTGCGACAACTCATTGTGATCCACCAGCACCAACCGCTGCCGCGGCGGCTCCAGCAGATCCGACTTCGAAAACACCCCGGTCAACTGTCCCGTCTCCTCCCGGATCACCGGAAACAACGGCTGGCTCGAATGCTGGATCTCCTGACGGATCCCGTGAATGTGCGTCCTCGCCCCCACCATCAGAACCCCGCGGTCCACCGCCTCCGCAATCCGCCGAGAACACCGGATCAGCTGCGTCGTGCTCGCCGTATCATGCGGACAGGATATCACCGTGCACCCCTGCTCCCGCGCCACCACCAGCAACTCCTCAGGCAGATGCGCACTGTTCGTCAGCACAATCGCACGCACCCCGTACTCCAGCGCCCGTCGGTGAATCTCCGGTCGGTCCCCAACCACCAGCACCAGCTCCCGACCCGGAAACTGATGCAGCCGCATGTCCACCGTCTCCTCACTCGACGCACTCACCGTCAGCACAAAATCCTGCTCCACCTCCAGCTCGGTCCCGCAATCAATATGCGCCTCCAAAGTCCGCGCAATGTTCGCAAGGTTCGTCCGCACCCGCCGCGCATGCAGCCGATCCGACACGTTGTGCAGCAGCAACTGCAGCAGATCCTGCACACTCGCAATCCCTATCACCTTCCCTGCCTCGTCCACCACCGGAATACTCCGGATGTCCGCCTGCTCCATCCGCTGATAAACATCCAGAAACGTCTCGTCCGCCCGCGCCTGCACCACATCCGCCCGACAAATCATCTCCGCCGTCGGCCGCAAATCCATGATCAGCTTCGGCGGCTCCAACCCAGCCTGCTCCAGCACCCACCGCGTCCTCGGATTCAATCCCCCGCAGCACGCCGCCTCCGCATCAGGATACCGCGTCCGCTGCAGCAGCTCCGCATACCCAATCGCTGAACAAATCGCATCCGTATCCGGATTCTGGTGTCCAATCACATACACCGGCTGCCGCCCGGCACCGGTTTTCTCGTAGGAAGGCTGAATCATTGGAAAAATCGCGACCCCTTCTGCTCCTCAAGGACCTCCCGAAAAACTCGCCCCGCCCTCACCGAATCACCACCCTCGCCCCAGGCCGGATCAACTCCGGCAACCGCACCGCATCCCAGTTCGCAAACCGGATGCACCCCGCACTCTCACTCCGGCCAATACTGTGCGGCGACGCCGTCCCATGCAGCCCGATCCCCGACCGGCTCGTCCCCGTCCAGATGATCCCCACCGGACTGTTCGGCCCGATCGGCAACTGATACGCCTCCTCACTCCGCTTCCCCTGCTCCAGCATCGACTTGTCCCACCGGAACTCCGGCGTCGACACCATGTTCGTCACCTTCCACTCCCCGAACTGAATGAACTTCGGCTTCCCAGGCGTGATCGGAAAACTCGCAAACGGCTTGTTCGCTTCATCAAAAAACACCGCCACCCGCGCCGCTATATCCACCACCACCGCACGCTTGCTCAGCACCTCGTCCTTCTCGAACTTCCGGTGCTTCGCCAAATCCTCAATCTTGAACGGGGTCACATTCGGCACCTTCACCACCGACCCCGTCTTCAACCCGTACAGGTTGCTCTTGTTCAACACCTGCAGGAATTCCTCGCTCGTGTGGTACCGCTCCGCCACAAACTCCAGCAGGCTCCGGTATCCCATGTACTTCGCCTTCACCTGCAACTGCGGCTTTGTCGGCAGGCTCGGCGTCACAAACTTCCCATCCCCCTCCACCACTGTATACGTCGTGTACGGATCACTCACCTTCGCCGCCGCCTCCGCCATCAGCTTCGCATAGTTCCCCTTCGGAATCCCCCGGATCTGATTGTAAACCGACGCCGCCTTCTTCCCGAACTCACCCAGCTTCCCGTCAATATTCCCAGGCCCGTGATTGTGCTCATCCAGAAAGATCTGCACCCGCACCACCGTGTCCGTCTCCAAAGGAATCGGCTCGTAATTCCCCTCGCTGTCCACCAACTCCGGCGGAACCACCTCATTCGCAGGAATCGCCCGCGGCACCGCCGCCTCCTCTGCCGCAGGCTTCGCCGCCCCGCCCGCACGCCCGGAATCCTGCGCCACAGAAAGCCCGGCCAAAGCCGCCAGCACAGCGGAAACAACAGCCGATCGATGGAATTGTAAGGTTTGCATCACTTGCCTGAACCAGCGTCTACAGCACGGGCATGAGCCAGAAAATCCGCATACTCCCGCCGTACCACCGGAAGCAGCAGATACACTCCTATCAGATTCGGAATGCTCATCGCAAACAGCGACGCATCCGAAAAATCAATCGCCTTGTCCATCGACGCCGCAGAACCAATCACAATCACCAGACAGAAAATCACCTTGTACACGCCCTCCATCACCTTCGACTTCCCAAACAGAAACTGCCACGCCTGTAATCCATAGTAGCTCCACGTAATCAGCGTCGAAAACGCAAACAGAAACACGCAGGCAAACAACACATACCGGAACCCGGAATGCACCGT
>CANHUG010000156.1 GCA_947462995.1 Verrucomicrobiales bacterium
AGTTTGCGGAAGTTGTGGCGCTTTACGACGAGATGATCCGGGATCAGCCTGAGAATACCGATCTTGTGCAGCGTCAGGCGATGGTTCTCGTGACGATGGATGAGACGAAGCGGGCGAGTGAGAATCTTGAGATTCTGGCCCGCGCGGGCAAATTGAAGGGCAAGGACCTCCGGTTGCTCGGCGACGTGTACATGCGCGATGCGCAGGCGGCCCTTGCTTTCCACGCTTGGAAGCGCGCTTACGAGACTGAGGAACCCCGCGACAATGCGGCGGCCCTCAAGGAAGCGGAATTGCTTTCCTCGGCTGACGCCCGGCCCGAAGCGCGCGAGTTCATCCGCACGATCCGCGACACGGCGAAGGATTCGCTGGCCGCGCCTCAGAAGGAGCAACTCCTCAAGCTCGAGTCCCGCATCGCGTTGGCCGAGGGCAAGAATGACGAGGCGGCTGCGATCATGGAGAAGATCGTCGAAGCCAATCCGCTTGATGGCCAGGCTCTGCTGCTGCTCGGGGATCATTATCTTGCCTCGTCGGCCCGTGAAAAGGCGGCTGGTTTCTTCGATCGCGCCAGCAAGCTGTCCGACAAGGACACGCAGTCGAAGGCCTTCCAGCGCCTTGGGCGGCTCCTTCTCGAGGAACAGAAGTTTTCCGATGCGCTGCTCCGGTTCAAGTCGGCGTATGCTGCCAAGCCGAGCGCGCAGCTGCAGAAGTACGTCGTCGATCTCGAGAAGCACCTGCAGAAGAAGGGGAAGTAGGCTTGGGAGCGGGGAACGGTTCCCGGCATTCCATGCACCTTGAGTTTGACCGCTGCCCGATGGCCGTGTAGGGAATCCTCCGATGCGCGGTCCCCGGAAAGGGCTGGCGCTGTTCTTTCCCAGAAAATTCTCCTGCGGTGTTCGTGACTCCTGGTCTTACTGAGCCCGATCCGTTGAATACGTTAGGGGGCTGGGCCTGCCGGACCGAAGTCATGCCTTAATTGGAAGGCTGAAGTTTGGACTTGGCGGCCGCCACCTGCTTGAATCCTTGGGAACGAGGACTCTCGACCATAGACGGCACCGCGGGGCTTTTCGGGGGAGGTTTGGGTGGAGGAAGGGGCCGTTGGCCTGATGAGCGGTCTCAGGGAGGGTTTCCGGGATGGTGTCGATGAGGATGGTGAGTGTGCGCAGATCGTTGCCGCTTACGGATTCACCCCTCGGCTCGTTCGAGACGAGCCTTTAGTGTCTGCCAATCGGGCATGAGTTGACCGAGGAGACCCCAGAAGTGGCGTCCGTGGTCTGGATGTTTGAGGTGGCAGATTTCGTGGGTGATGACGTAATCGATGCAGGCGGAAGGCGCGTGGATCAGTTCTGGATTCAGGCAGATGGTGCCATTGGGGAGGGCGCTACCCCAGCGTTTGGGCATGGCGAGGAGGCGGAGTTTTGGTTCCGGCAGTTGCCGTTGGAGACACCATTCCTGCCAGCGGGCGAGCCGCTTCCGGAACTGTGCTTCGGCGAGCCGCCGGAACCAGACGTTGAGCGCCTTCTTCACGGCGGCATCCGACAATTCGGGAGCTTCCACATGAATGCAGGGACCGCGGAGGGCGACCCGCACTTCTTTTCCGGTGCTGAGTTTCAATCGATACTGGCGTCCCATGTAACGGTGGGTGGCGCCGTTGACGTAGCGGAGGGCAGGCCTCACTGCGTTCAGTCTGATAAAGGTGTTCCGCTGTGCATGGATCCATGCGAGGCGTTTTTCCACCTTCTGAAGGATAGCTTCCGGGGAAGCCGCGGCTGGCGCAGTGAGTTCCAAAGAGCCATCCGGCAGCACGCTTATGGCGAGAGTCCTGCGGTTCGTCCTTTTGAGCTGGGCTGGGCCTGCCGGCGTCTGAATGGTTCCGGTGTCAGACATCGTCCGTGCGGTGGATGGCGATGCGGATCACAGATTCGATGATGGCGTCCATCTGGGCGAAGGAGAGCTTGATCCCCTTCTGCTTCTGGAGTGCATAGAGGAAGTCATCGAGATCATTTTTCATGCGGTTCTGGGCGTCCATGTTTTCCCGCCATCGGACTACTGCGTGACGCCTGACGATGTCCTCCATGCTGCACGCGGCTTCGACGAGAACCTGTTCGGCGACGGCGGCAGAGACCTCAGTGCCGGAAGCACCTTCGGAATCTCCCTCTCTGACGACAGAGTCCTTGAGTGCGGGATTGGCGAGTTGCTCCTTGAGGGCACCAAAGAGGGCCCGCGAGAGGTCGCGGTTCCTGAGGATATCAGGAGCCTCCTGCGTGTTGCCGCCGCGGGCCTGTTCCATGACATCCTTCACTTTGAGCAGGTACTCGGCCTCACTGATGCGCTGAGCCTTGTAATCGTCGATGGCCTGCTGAAGCAGCGAGGAGAGCTTGCGATAGAAGAAGGGGTCTTCCTCCATCTTTTCGGTGATCGTTTTCTTGGTGCGGTTGGCGATGGTGTCGGCCTTGGCTCGGTCCGTCTGCATCCGCTCGACTTCTTTTTCGAAGGCCTCGCGTTCGAAGATGTTCACCGGTTCCACCACCTGAATGATCTCATCTGCCCGCACATAGGTGTTCAGCATCTTCTGAATCTGCTTTTCGTAGTCGCGGTAGTCGATCTCCTCGGCGTAGCGGATTTTCACGCTGGCACGGAGGTTCTGGAAGAAGGCGGCGTCCTGCTTGTAGCGGGCGGCCAACTCTTTTGGTGTGGCGTTGACCCAGTGGATACTGGAAAGCGCCATCTTGAGCACGCGGCAGAACGTGGAAAGCCGGGCATAGAATTCGTCGCGCCTTTCCTTCGGTTCGAGGGCCAGTTCGAATTCCTCCTCGTCCTTCTTGTTCTTCACCTCCTTGAAGACGTCCCACACTGCGTCGTGAAGGCCGGGCAGTTTCTTGAGTTCGCTGGCGACATCGGTGAGGGTGCCTTCGAGGTCTTCGGCGTCGAATTTTTCTTCGAGGCTGCTGTACAGCTCCAGGGCGTCATGGAGTTGCGTGACGACGCCGTAGTAGTCGATGATGTAGCCGAAGTCCTTGCCGGGATAGAGCCGGTTCACGCGGGCGATGGCCTGCAGCAGGGTGTGCTCCCGCAGATTGCGTGCGATGTAGAGAACCACATTGCGAGGGGCGTCGAATCCGGTGAGGAGTTTGTCCACCACGATGATGATCTCGGGTTCCTCGCCTTTCTTGAAGGCATTGATGATCTGGCGGTTGTACTCCTTTTCGGTGCCGTACTTGGCCATCATGGCCTTCCAGAACAGTTCGACGCTTTCGTCGCGTTCGGCGGTTTGGTGCTCTTCGGTGTTTTCGATCTCGCCTGGTCCGGAGATGACGACTTCACAGCTAACCTTGCCGAACTGGTCGAGGAATCGCTTGAGGATGAGTGCCTCCTTTTTGCCTGAGGCGGTGATCTGGCCTCGGAATCCGGTGCCTTTCCATTGCTGTGAGAAGTGCTGCGAGACATCCCACGCGATGAGATAGAGACGGCTTTCGAGGAGGTTCAATTCGTCGCGCTGGCTGAACTTCCGTTTGAGGTCGGCCTTCTGTTCTTTGGTGAGGCCGTCGCACATGGCCTCGAACATGGTGTCGATGGTTTTCTGATTCACGTCCTGCATGACGTGCCGCCCTTCATAGAGCAGCGGCACCACGGCTGCATCGGCCACGGCGTCGCGGATGGTGTAGGCGGGCTCGATGAAACCGCCGAACTTGGTGGCGGTGTTCTTCTCCTGCTTCATGAGCGGGGTGCCGGTGAAGCCGATGTAGCAGGCCCTCGGCAGCGCCTTCTGCATCTTGATATTGGCTTCGCCGTACTGGCTGCGGTGGCTTTCGTCGACGAGGACAAAGATGTCTTCGTCTTCGTTTTTGAACGTCTCGCTCGCGTTGGCGGCCGCGCGGAACTTGTCGAGCACGGTGGTGATCACCGGCACGCGGTCATCGGCGATCAATTCCTGGAGGTGCTTTCCGGTTTTGGCCTGCTGAGGGTCTTTGCCGCACTGGTGAAAGGTCTTCCAGATTTGCTCATCCAGATCAATCCGGTCGGTAACGAGGATGATCCTTGGATTCGGGATACTCGGTTCCATGGCCAGCGCCTTGCCGAGCAGGACCATGGCGAGGGATTTGCCGGAACCCTGAGTCTGCCAGATGACGCCGCCTTTGCGCTTTCTCTGAGCGTCCCGCTGACGGACTCGCTCAAGGGTGCTGCGGATGGCGAAGTACTGCTGGTAGCGGGCGATCTTCTTCACTGCGCCGCCCTCGTCGTAGATGATGAACTGGCGCGCGAGTTCGATGAGGCGCTCCGGGTGACAAAGCGACCAGAGAAGAAAGTCCTGACCGGTGGGCTCGCGTCCGTGGAAGGCCTGCTCCTCGATTTCGTTCTGGGCGAAGGCGAACAACCCCTTGAAGAGCCTCGCATTTTCCGCGGGCGCGAGCTGGCTGTTAACGACGGCGCGTACCTTGGCGGCAACGTCGTGCATTTCCCGCCATTTGGCCCAGAACTTCAGCGGTGTTCCGGTCGTGGCGTAGCTGCCCTCGTTCTTGTTGAGGGCGATCACCAGCTGGGTGTGGGTGAAGAGTTGCGGGATCTCGTCGTCCTGCCAGTTGCGGATGGTCTGGCGCATGGCCTGCTCCAGCGAGGCCTTTTCCTCCGGGCGCTTGCACTCGATGACCACGAACGGGATGCCGTTCACAAAGCAGACGATGTCCGGACGCCGTGTCTCGTGGCTGCCGGTGCGCTCGACTTCAAATTCGGCGGTGACGTGGAAGGTATTGTTGCGGGGGTTCTGCCAGTCGATGTAGCGCAGGGTGAATCCCTTGGTTTCGCCGTCGATGGTCTGGTCGAGACTTTTGCCGAGGGTGAGGAGGTCATAGACCTTCTCGCTGGTGCGCACGAGACCGTCGTAGGGAAGCTCGCGCAGGGCATCGATGGCCCGGGCGATGTTTTCATCGGAGAAGGCCACTTCGCGTCCTTTGAAATTGATCCGGTTCAGCCTTCGAAGCTGCTGCGCGAGAATGACCTCAAGCAAGACCCGGCTGAGTTTTCCCTGGCGCGCCACAGCTACCTCCTCGGGTGTGAGATAACTGAACCCGAGCTGCTGGAGAGTGCGCAGCGCCGGGATCTGGCTGATGAGGGATTCTTTGAAATCGGGAGGCATCAAATTAAATGGGGGGCGGTGTATTCAGGCGGGGCTGGTGCCGTTCTGCGCCGGATGTCAGCGGCGCGCTAAATGGAGAATTCATGGCTTGGCGGGTTCCAGAACGGTTCGCTGGCCCAGTTGGGCGGGAATCCCAATGCGGCGGGGTCGGCGAATGGGTGGGCCTGCAACAGGGCGGCGAGACGCTCGTGCCACCCGGTTGTCGGCGCGATCTTCTGCATCAGTTCGTGGAGCACCACCGCTACGGCATAGAAGCGGTCGTTTACTTTCAGGAACGACTGGTGCTTTCTCGCGACCGTGATCTTGATGACCAGCCGACGGTTCCAAAGGCGCGCGTGGTGAGCGCAGAGGTTTCTGATATAGGTCAGGACGTGCAGCCAGTTTCGCAGCAACTGCTCATCCACCCCGAAGGGGGCGGCTACGGCTTTTCGTTCAGCGGTCACCTTCAAGTTCTCGAAAATCTGGGACCAGGTTCCGAGGGTCAGCGTCTCCGCCACCATCCATGACGGCGGCAGATAGGGTGAGGTGTACTTGTTGAAGTAGTGGTTGATGAAGACCTCATGGTGCGGCTTGCCGGGTGTGCGTCCACCCGCCAGGATGGTGAACTCCCTGTCGATGCGGTTCAGCAGTTCGTGGTGCTTGAAGCGGTGGGAGGCCGGGTTGAAGTGGGCAGCGTCCATGTACCAGTGCGGCCCGTGACGAATGCTCATCTCGTTCACGATGACGCTGCGCGCCGCCACCTCTATCCGCTCCACGGCGTCCATCACCAGCAGGCGCAGTTCCCGGTCAAACCGGTAAAGGTTCAGGATATTTCGGAAGGTGCTGCCCGGCTTGAATGGCTTGTCGGGCAGCGCGCATTGCTGCAGCGGCAGGGCATAGGCGGAGAGCCGGTAGTAGCCGATGAACCGGAGGTAATGCTCCGTCTCCGCGGCGTCCTCGATGAGCAGCCCCCGGCTTTCCAGCCGCACCCGCTGCTGCTGCACGGGTAGTGCAGGTTTGGCAAATTTCACCGGCAGCACCTCCCGTACGTAAAGCACCCGCCCTGGTGCGCATATCCCGGAGGACCTAGGCGTGGCGGGTCTGTTGAGGTTTGATTCGCACAACGCGTGTTAACCGCAAGTGATTTCTGAACGGTGCGCTGTTTTAACCCAGCCAGTCGGCGAGGCCACGTCCGGCTTGTTCCAAGCCGGACGTGGCCTCGCCGACTAGTCATCGCAACCGCGAATACTGGAGTGTAACGAATCATAAATCTTTGAAAATTAGGTTCTTATCAAGACAGACTCTTGAGTTCCTTCAGCAACTCTCGAACTTCCTTCACAGTGTCGAGCGACATTTTAGGCCGCAGGCCGAGAAACCCTCTGGTCCCGTCCTTGTGGACTTTGGGCGTGGTGAACAGGCGGTCCACGGTCTCCTTGATCAATTTCTTCCTCTCCTCGTCCTTTGCCGCAAGGTACTTCGCGAAGGCAGCCTGGTCATCTTTGAAGTCCGTCAGAGTCTTCCCGGGTCCGCTGCCATTGCCGGCGAGTTGATCGGCGTAGGCGTTCACCACAAGCGCCACGGCGGTCTTGAAAGAGTATTCCTCAAGGAAGCTGCGCTCCCTCGAATACTGCCGCAGCACGAAGCCGAGGAAGAGCATCACGGGAAACAGCTTTCCTAGATTGGCGATAAGCGTCAGCCAATCGCCGCCCGACGGAGACGGGATGACAGTGAAAGCGACAGGCACATAGATCGCTGCAATGACGGTCGAAATGCCTGCAATCCACGTCCATGTTGTGACAGAGGATTTCAGTTCGTCTTTCCGGCTCCGGAAAGTGCCGCCCAGCGAGCCGTCGGCAGCCTTGCCGGTGAGTTCCGTGATTTCACCGCGTTTCCCAGCAATCCACTCAGCGGACTTCTTACTGGATTCATGCGTGGCTTCAATGGCTTTCAGGGCTGCCTCCAGTTTGTCCCTGAGCTCGGTGGCCTCTCCGATCTGGGTCTGCGCCGTCTTCATGGATTCGGTCTGCGTTTTGACGATACTGGTCAATTCGCCGCGGTCCATGCTCGCCTCCTGAAGCAAAGCGGAAAGTGCGGACCGGTCGGTTCTCGCGCTGACGACGGTGGATGCGATTTCCTCCAACTCGGTTTTGCGCTCAGTCAGCGAAGCAGTCAGGGCGTCTTTCTCTCTGCGCAGCGACTCTACGGAACTGCGCAGTTCCTGAACCCGAAGCTCCGACTCGCTGAGCAACTCGGCGACCTTCCGATCGTAAGCGCCGTGGGCGCGCCGCACGGCCTTTGCCCAAAATCCTGTGAGCATGAGGTAATTCACTGCAGCGCTGAGCATCACGTCCGCGTCGTTCCAGGTCCTTCCTTCGATGTGGGAGATGTAATTGCGGATGCAGTCGATGATGCTTTGCGGGGTTCTAGGAGCCTCAAAAATCGAGAATACCCGGGGCAGAGCGACTGGGTCATCGGAGATGGCTCCTGATAAATGGGAGACCACCCGGCGATGCAACGACAGGAATTCCGCCGCGGTTCGCTCCCGTATGGTGACTGCCGCTAGGTCCTGGTTTGGCCATGCTTCGCCTAAGTGCTTTGGCACGTCCATTCCCTCGAGCTTGCTGAGCAACTCGCCAAGTTCCTGAATTTCGGTTGAAGTCATGTCTTTGGGAATCTCCGGATTCGAGATTTACGAGGCATCCGGAACGACCCGGAGTTTCCCCGTCAGGAGGCGCTGCATAAGGCCGCGCTTTTGCTGGTCGAGGGCGGTGCGTTGGGCGCGGAGGAGGGCGATTTGCTGGTCGGCGGTGTCGAGGATGGCGGCGATCTGGCGCTGCTCTTCCAAGTCATTGGGGATGCGGATGGAATCACGGAGGAAGACTTCGGGATCGAAGATGAGCTTCTCGATGTGGACACCTGTGCTGGCGACGCGGGAGAGGCGGATCATGCGAGGTGTTTGACTCAGCCAGGCGAAGAAGGGCATGTGGAGCTTCTCGGGTGCGCTGTTCACGAGGATGGCGTACTCCTTGGAAACGTGACTTCCGCCGAATTCGGGCGTGACGAGACCCCAGGCACCGTGGGCCACTTGTCGTTTGGAGATGAGGAAATCATCGGCGCGAAGCTCGTGGAG
>CANHUG010000157.1 GCA_947462995.1 Verrucomicrobiales bacterium
ATCACGAGCCAGGGCAATTTCCGAGGCGTGGGAATCCTAACACGCCGACGGGGCAGCAGTACAAGTTCCGGATGCCGCTGGCACCGAAGGCGGCGGAGCAGCCGGTGTTCCGGGGTGGCTGGTGGTGGGGAGTGGCGCTCAATGGCGTGCCGTTCGAGCCGGGGACTGGCGAAACGTGGAACAACGACCCGCGTTCGGGCTGGCGCTACGAGGCTGCGACGGGCTTTCTCAATCTCGGGCTGGATGAACACAATGCGCATGTGCAGCCGAATGGATCCTATCACTATCATGCGCTGCCGAAGGGCATGGTGGAGAAGCTGGGCGGCGACGAGAAGAAGATGCTGCTGGTCGGCTGGGCGGCGGACGGGTTTCCGCTCTATACGAGCCGGGCATACAGCGAGCCGAAGAATGCGGGTAGTGCGGTGCGGGCGATGAAATCGAGTTATCGTCTCCGTGACGGGCGTCGGCCGGAGGAACCGGAAGGGCCAGGCGGGGCGTTCGACGGGCGTTTCTCGCAGGATTTTGAATTTGTGAAGGACAGCGGGGACCTTGATGAATGCAACGGGCGCACGGGAGTGACGCCGGAGTTTCCGGAGGGAACGTACTATTACTGCATCACGGCGGAGTTTCCGTTCGTGCCACGGAAGTGGCGCGGAGAGCCGGATGCGAGTTTCGGCAAGGGTGGTCCGCCTCCGGGGGGAGGGCGTGGTGGTATGCGGCCCGGGGGGCAACCCCGCGGGATTCTGGAAGAGCCGGGTGGGCCACCGCAAGGCGGGCAGGGTGGGCCGGGAGGCCGTCCTCAAGGGGTGCCGCCTGTGATGGAAGCGCTTGATCTCAACAAGGACGGGCGACTTGACCGCGAGGAACTGGGCAAGGCTGCGGAGTCGCTCAAGAAGCTCGATGCCAACGGCGACGGGACGATTGCGCCGGAAGAATACCGTCCGGCGGGCGGACCTGGCGGGCGTCCGTGATTGCGATCCCGGGCTTGCGCGGCAGTCGATTCGGGTCAAGGCCATCGGTCCAATGTCCGCCGAATCCTTTTCCAGCGTCACTGTCCAGACCAAGGCCAACGTTTACTTCGACGGCCGAGTCGTTAGTCACACCGTGCTCTTTCCGGGCGGCGAGAAGAAGACGCTCGGTCTGATCTATCCGGGCGAGTATCACTTCGGGACGGCGGCTGCGGAGCGCATGGAGATCATTGCGGGGAGCTGCACGGTGGTGGTCGACGGCGGCACCGAGTCTGCGACCTATCCGGCGGGAACGCACTTCGACGTTGCCGCCAACAGCGGTTTCACGATCACGGTCGTCGAAGGGATCTGCGAGTACATCTGTTCGTTCCTGGCCTGAGGGGTTTGGGAGGGGATGGCGGGGTTTCCCGTGGGCGTGGGCGTTCTCGGTGGGGTCGCCCGCCGAGCTCAACATTCGCGCGGCCACGCGTCATCCGGTGGTGTCGCGGGAGCGCGGGGCGATGGGGTAAACGGATGTGGGTTGGGGGCGGCATTCCGGTGGTGTCGCGGGAGCGGTGGGGCGATGGGGTAGGTGGATGTGGGTTGGGTGCGGCATTCCGGTGGTGTCGCTCGTTCCTCGCTCAACCGCCGGCTACAGGCCGTCATCCCTGCGGGATGAGGGGAGGGAGCGGAGAGAGCGGTTGGGTGGAAGGCGATGGGTGCCGGCGTGGATGCAGGAATGTCGTCCTGAGGATGGGAGATCCGCTCAGCGTGAGGGTGGAATACACGCGGGATTGGCCTGACGGGCTCGTTGGGGGCGTGCCGCCACGGGGGGATGTTGGGAGGGGATTCGGGGTGTTCAGAGCCGCGGAAGGGGCCGTGATTGCTAAGGAATTTTGGAACATCTTGCAAATCCGGTTGGGTCGGATATTGTGGGCAGTGTCCGGACATATCCCGTGAAAATCAGGGGTGTGAGGGTGACGAAAACTCACCGTCGTGCATCGAGGGCCAATGGATATTTCAACGGATCTGTTGGAGTCATTGACTGTTATCCAAGTAAAAATATGATCTGGGAAGTATACCAACAAACGAAGATTGCAGGGGCGGAACAGACAGCCGAGAGAGCGTTGTCGAAAGCAGATCGATATGCCGCCGATATTGCCGAAGTACGGCGACAGGTCGATAGACTGACACTTGCATGCCAGGCGATGTGGGAGTTGATCCGTGATCGAACTGGGCTTACGGAAGAGGATATTGAGGCAAAGATTTTAGAAATCGACGCTCGCGATGGGAGCGTGGATGGAAAGATCTCAACGAAGTCAGTGAACTGTACTTCGTGTGGGCGTCCCACCAATTCACGCCGCGGCTCCTGCGTCATGTGCGGAGCACCCATCAAGCGCGAGCATCAATTTGAAGTTTAGCACACGGTGCTGCGCAACCGCCGGCAGCCGTTCGGTTTACATGATTTTCCGTCGTTTGAAGAAATGATGCGCCAAATCTTCACCATGGGAACATGCTTCCTGCTGGCTTCCTGTGATTCGAGCGTCACGGATTCCAAGTCGTATGCTTCGCCGGACGGGACGCGGATTGTCACGGTTAGCCATGAACTTCAAGGATCGAATGACCCAGCTCCATGGTGGACGCACGTCTCACTGCGAGAGAATCGAGACCAGTCGGCGATGATTCCCGGCAACCTTCTGAAGCTTGAGGGTCGCGGGCCTGTCACGGCCGCATGGAGTGGCGATCAGGAGATGACGATCTTTGTCGATGACGCCCTTTTCTCACAGGTGTCGACTGCGCACGATGAGATGCATGGAGTTCAGATCAGGTTCCGCAGGGCGAGCGCTGGGATTGCGACAAACGGGGAAACGGACGGTGGTGGACAATCGGAGACCCAGCCCGAGTCGAAATGATGATCGTGACGACAATCCTTACCCTTGTATCCGAGTGGTGCTCCCGGTAGCCGGTGCCACGACTCATCGCCAATCTTCACAGCGCCAATCGCCGATGCCGATCGACCAAGACACATTGAACGCGGCGACCCGCGAGGCACTGCGCTCGTTCTGCAGTGTGTTGCCGACGATGGTTGGAGGGTTCAGCGAGACTCCGAGAGACGAGGGGATTGAGTTCACGATTTCGAACCCTTGGATACCGGACCGCCCGCTGACGATCCACACGAATAGCGGGGAGTTGACTGTGTGCTTCTCCCCGAGTCATTACCACGTCTCAGACTATGGGCAGGGACGGGGCCGGTGTGGTCGTGCGGGGCGGCGCAGATTCATGCGGCGCGCGGGGCGGCGGTGAATTACGTGCAGTTCAACGGGCATCCGGAGGGCGGGAAGGCGATGCATTTTTCGACGCTGCGGAGCGAGCGGGATGCGCATGTAAAGCATGCGGCGTTTCAACTGGGCTCTGGTTCTGTGAGGACGGAGGTCCTGAGCGAGGTGGCGGGTGAGGGCGGTCGGAGTGACATGCTGAGTGTGTCGCTGGCGGCGGGCGCGCAGGAGATTGATCAGCGGACGCTGCAGGATCATCTGAGTGCGCACACGGGGAGTGATCTGCTTTACAAGAACATCCTGTTCGGGAAGGCGCGGACGGTGTTCGCGGGTCTGATCCGAGTGGACGAGGGAGCGCATTACACGGATGCCTATCAGAAGTGCCGGAATCTGCTGCTGAGCGGCGAGTGCGAGGCGAATTCGATGCCGGGTCTGGAGATCAATGCGGACCAGGTGAAGTGTTCGCACGGGTCGACAAGCGGCCGTTTGAGTGAGGAGGAAGTGTTCTATCTGCTGAGCCGCGGGATTCCGCGCGAGACGGCGGAGCACATGATGTCGCTGGGCTTTGCGCTGGAGGTGGTGGAACGTCTGGGGCAGCCGGCCGTGGAAGCGCTGGCGGTGCGGCTGCTGGCGGCGAGGCTGGCGGAGATTGGGGGGTGAGGGTGGGGGCTGGGTTCGGGGCAACGGCTGGAAAGTCCGTTCTCCGTTGGAGTGCTATGAGGGGGCCCGCTTGAAAGTGCACCACAGTGGGCGTCAAAGTGACCGCTGGGTGTCGGAGTTCGTGAGTGAGGCTGGGATGGGCCGGTTTTCGGGGTGGTGATCGGTCCGAAAAAGTCGACCGGATTGCATGGAGGTGCGGATGGGCTGACGCCATGCACGGTACCATGGGACTGGCTGCTGGTGTCGATCACGGCTCACCATGGGTTTTGAACGCTTCCGGCAGTAGGGCGCGCGCGGCCTTGGCGCTGGAGGGATCGGATGCCTCGAGAGCATCGGCAGCTTTGGTGAGGGCACTGGTCCGGTTCGATCCGCTGAGGTGGGAAGCAGCCCAATCCACAGCTGCGGCAGGGTTGGTTTCGACGAGATGGAGGCTGATCTGCCGTGCCAGCTGAGCGGCGGCGGGATGGTCCTGGTTGGCCAGACACCATGCCTGCGCGGCTCGCGGATCCTTTTTGATCATCGCCCGGGACACCTTCAGGAAGCCGTACAACGGATTGGAACCGCGGTCTTCGATAGCCAGCGCAAACGCCTGATCCGGCTCCAGATTGCTGGAAATTCCCTCGATCATGGTAGCCTTGCCGGCGGTCGGAGGGAGGGCACGGATCAGGTCCAGATTTTCCGGCGTGGCAGGAATGGGGTGGGTCTGATCCCAAGGCAATCGCAACCCGGGATGAGCGACGGCCAGCTTGAGTGCGGCCGTGGGATCGGTGGCGACCAGAGATTCCAGCATCACTCCGCCGATCCAGCCACCGACAGGCGATGGGATTTCAAGGCTGGTCGCAAAGGCGGCATGGAAATCCGCTTTGGCCCAGTTCTCGGCGAATCGGCTGGCGACGACATCTCGTCCGTCGTTGGACCTGGCATACTTTGCGATTTCCGTCATGAAAGGTGCCGGGGTGGTAGCGAGGGCGATATCGGAAAGCACGAGGAGCTGAGAAATATCGCTTCCGGCGGCTTCCACAAGGCTCGCCATGTCGCTGTGAAGACCCTTGGAAAGTGCCCCGAGCATGAGGGCTGTCTTGCCCCGTAGGTCAGGTGTCTTCTTCAAAGAGGCCACCAGGTCGGGGTGGGTGCCTGACCTTGGAGGCGGAGCTGTGACATTGGGAGCGACGCGGCTGGCGGTTGCGGAAGCACCGGTGCCGCCATGCAGGCTGAAGGCAATCCCGGCCAGCAGTCCGGTCAGGCAGGCGACAAGCAACGGAAGGCGTTTCATTCGGGATCAGGAGCGGGAGGCGCGAGGAGATGCTGGACGTCGGTGCTGCTCAGGCCGGGGATGTTCGCGAGAGCTTCCGCCGCAACGGGGTCATCGGCGGCCCATCTCCTGAAAGTGGTTTCCAGTCTCGAAGTGCGGGCGGCGGGATCGGTCAGGGTAGTGGCCCATGCGAGTGAAGCGGCGGGGTCGAGGCTGGCGATGGTTTCGGCAAAGCGGTCCACGGCAGCTTCCCGCACCGGGCCGGGCGCAAGGGTGGGCAGCCACTCGGAAGCGGCGTGGGGCTCATGGGCGGTCCAGATGCCGAGCACGCCCCGGACGGCTTCGGCCTGGGCGATGGGGTCGGGAATTTTCTGGACCCATTCCAGGGCCTTTGCGGTGGATTGGCCTGCGGCGTAGACAGCGGCATTTTCGATGGCCAATTCGCGGGCGGGTCCCGGTGCCCATGAGCCCAGCATTTCCAGCGTCCCTGCTGGATCGGCCTGGGCGGCCTGGGATGCGGATTTTCCCAACTCCGCCAGAGCTGAGGGGGACTGGTCGTGGTGATGCCGGAGGGTGATTTCCTGCAGCTTGAGTGAGAGAACGTGCGTGTTTGTCGTTTGTCCTGCCAGAATGACCGAGGCGCGCTCGCGCCACTCACCGGCAGGCAGGGCATCGAACCATGCCTTGGCGTCGCCGGGGGATTCCCGCATCCATTGGTCGAGCACGTGCTGCATGGCCTGGTCGCGCCGCCACGAGGGCGGAGCATCCGGCAGAACCTCGAGGGCCGTCTGTCGGTCCTTGAACGAGGGCAGAGGCAATAGCTCAGATGGAAAGAAAGGCAGGACCCGAGCGACGACGAGAGCCGCGGCGGGATTGGAGGCAAAGAGTTCCGGGTAGATGGTTTCGGATAGTGAAAACCTGTAGCTGGGATCAAGGTGTCTGCTAATGAAAGCGACGGCTGCCTCGGGATCGGAAGCGGCCAGGTGTTTTACCAGAGGCCCCCCGATGGCCTGAGTGCGTGCTTCCCCGCTCAGCAGCGGGGTGCCATCTGAAGCGGCAAGCAGAGTTTCCAGAACCGCAATGGCACTGTCAGGATGGCTTGCGGCTAGGCTGCCGAGATCTCCAGCCAGCGCGATGGCTGCTTTCCGGGAGAGGGGATTCTGTTTCAGCGTGGCCAGAACCGACGGCAGATCGGTGGTCATTTGTTCGAGCAGGGCAAGCCGGTCGATCTGCTCGCGGAACCATGGCGGCAACTGCCCGGCGAACTCATGCATACCGGCGCGGTCGACTGCGAGCAGCCTGCGGAATAAATCGTCGGGGCACTCGCGGGCGAAGGCATCCTGTGAGAGTTGGCTGGCGTCGACCCATGTGAATCTTCTGGCCCATGCCATGAGTTGATTGGGTTCTTCCGCGAACGAGAGGAGGAATCCCGCGATTCCCCGGTTCTGGATCTGGGAATCGGGTTCTCCGCGCAGAGAGGCGAGAGCGGCTTCGGGATCGGATTGGGCCCACGCAGCGAAGACGACGGAATAGAGCTGTGGTTCCTCCGGTGCATTCTCCTGAATGAAAGCGATGGCACCGACTGGGTCCAGTTGGGTCCACCGCTCGATGAGCATGCGATGGCGCGGGCTGTTTTCGAGACTGGGAGAAGGTTTGCCTTCCGACAGTGGCAGTGTGTCCCAGAGTGCCGGCAGATCTTCAAGGGTCGCGCGGTCGAGGGTTTGCAGGAAATCCCACCATTCGGCCAAGGCTGGCTGGCTAGGGCGCGTTCCGGGGGACTTTGTGGTGACCGGTGCGGTCCGAGCCAGTGCTTCGCCCGGCGCGGCCGCGGTAGGACCGTTGTGCCGGGGCACGGGAGGGAAGATGGAATGAGCGATCCGGACTGCCAAGGCACCTAACACGAACATGCCGGAGAACGACAGAAGGCAGCGCAGCATATCGGGTGGGGACGATCCGGAGTTGTTTCGGGGGGAGCGGGAAACCGGGGGTGGCTTGCTGCAAGTGGATCAGGGTTTCTCCAGCGGGGAGGCGAGGATGCCGAGGTGGCTGCCGGAGGGGCGTTCGCGGCCGGGGATGCCGAGGTGGATGGGGCGGTTGAGGATGCGTGGTTTGCCGTCCGGGGAGGCGATGACCATGGTGGTGGTGCCGCCGCCGTCGAGGTTGATGGCGTCGTCAGCGCCGAGGGAGTGGAGCCATGCGGCCATTTCGGGGGTGGTGGCTCCGCCGCTCCATTTGGCCTGACGTCCGTCGATGGTGATGAGCCAGAGGGTTTTGCCGTCGGCGGAGACGCCTGCGCCGGTGCGTGGGTGGAGTTTGGAGTCTTTTCCGGTGATGGTGCCGTCGCGGAGGATGACGGCGAAGCCGGAGACGACGGTGGCGGCGGATTCGGGTGCGCCGTGGTCGTCGTTGTGGATGGAGGCGGTGAGGGAGGCGGTGATGGCGAGGCAGGGCTGGCCGTCGGCCGGGGAGATGGTCTGGCTGTTGCGGCGCATGAGGCCCTGGACGTTTTCGGGGCCGCCCGGGGTGGCGTAGACCTTATCGAAGGGGGCGGCGTTGACGGCGGCCTGACATTTCTCGGTGGTTAGGAATGTGCTGGTGGTGATGGCGTCGGTTTCGCCTTCGCGGGCGCCGTTGTCCGGGGTGGTGAGGAACTGGAGGCCCTTGGCGGCGAGGTCGATTTTGAGGACTTCGGCGCGGATGAGGCGGGGTTCCTTGAGTTGGAACGAGCCGTGGCTGATGCCGTTGAAGAGCGGGGTCCAGTTGCGGACGAGCGGGGTTTCGTCGGCGCGGGAAGGCGTCAGGGAGATGGCGAGGGAGAAGAAGACGGCGGGGAGCTTCATGAGGTTAGGAGAAGGCCGCGCGCTGGCGGGGCTGGTTCAGAGTTGATCCGGGTCTTCCATGAGACGGGCGACGCGGTGGAGGAGACGGCCAGCGCCGCCGCCGTCGAGGACGCGGTGGTCGAAGCTGAGGGTGAGTTCGGCGATGGTGTGTGGCTGGAAGGAGCGGGAGGGTTCGTCCCAGACTGGTTGTTTGGCACCTGCGCCGAGGCCGAGGACGAGGTTTTGTTCCGGGAGGGGGAT
>CANHUG010000158.1 GCA_947462995.1 Verrucomicrobiales bacterium
CGCAATCCCTAACAACCGCGCCACCGCCAGCCCGGTCGCCTTGTGATCCCCCGTCACCATCACCGTCCGAATCCCCGCCCGCCGGCACTCCGCCACCGCCTCCTTCACCCCTTCCCGCGGCGGATCCATCTGCCCCACTAATCCCAGCCAGACGCCATTCCCCGCCAGCGCCGCATACCCGCCCCCCGCATCCAGCTCCCTCCCCGGAATCTCCGCCGCCGCCAGCACCCGCAACGCCTCACCACTCATCGTCTCCGCCGCCTCCCGCATCGACTCCCGCTCGTCCTCTTCTAACTCCTCATCCGCCCCATCCGCGCCCCTCACCAGCCCGCAAAGCGCCAGCACGGTCTCCGGAGCCCCCTTGATCAGAATCCGCCCGCTTCCCCCGCTCCCGCATTGCACCGCCATCAGCCGCGAATCCGCATCAAACGGCAGCTCCGCCACCCGCTCATTCGCCGCCCTCACTTCCTCCGGATCCATCCCCGCCTTCTTTGCTAACGTCAGCATCGCCGCCTCAGTCGGATCCCCCACAATCCTCCACGCCGTCTCCCCTCCCTCCGGCCCCTCCAGCCGCGCATCATTGCACAAAACCAACGCCTCAATCAGCCGCCGCACGGCCGCATCCCCGCCCTCCACTTTCCTCCCGCCCTCCGTCAGCTCTCCCTCCGGCGCATAACCTCCCCCACTCACCGCCACTTCCCGCCCACCCGGCAACCTCAACGCCGTCACCGTCATCTCATTCCGCGTCAAGGTCCCCGTCTTGTCCGTGCAGATCACACTAACCGACCCCAATGTCTCCACCGCCGACAACCGCCGCACCACCGCACCGCGCCGCGCCATCCGCTGCATCCCCACCGCCAGCGCCACCGTCATCGCCACCGGCAACCCCTCAGGCACCACACTCACCATCTGACTGATCGCCACCATCAGTATCTCCAGAAACGGCATCCCCCTCACCAACCCTCCCGCAATCACTAACCCGAACAACCCCAGCGACGCCCCCGCCAGCATCCTCCCAAATCCCTCCAACCTCGCCTCCAGCGGGGTCTTCGGCTCCCGCGCCGTCATCGTCAGATCCGCGATCCTCCCAGCCTCCGTCCGCTCCCCAGTCGCCGTCACCACCGCCCGACCCCGCCCCGCCGCCACCTGCGTCGCCGCATATACCATCCCCTTCCGGTCCGCCATCAGGGTCCCCACCGGCACCACCCCCGCATCCTTCACCACCGGCACCGACTCCCCAGTCAAAGCCGCCTCCGCCGCCTCCATCGCCACCACCTCTATCAAACGCCCGTCCGCTCCAACCGCGTCCCCCGCCGCCAGCAGCATCACATCCCCAGGCACCAATCCCGACGCCTCAATCTCCACTTCCTCACCTCCACGCACCACCCGCACCATCAGCACCGACAACTTCCGCAGCGCCGCCATCGACCGCGCCGCCCGTCGCTCCTGATACGCCCCCAGCAACGCATTCACCAATACCACCACCAGAATCACCCCAGCATCCCCGCGATGCCCCATCGCCCCCGCAATCAGCGCCGCCACTAGCAGCAGATAAATCAGCGGACTCGCAAACTGCCGCCCTATCACCAACCACACCCCCACCGGCTTCGTCTCCGGCAGCACATTCGCCCCATACTCCGCCAGCCGTCTCGCCGCCTCCGCCGCCGACAACCCGTTCACCCCGTCACTACCCAGCGCCTTAACCACCTCCCCAGCCGCAAGCGCATGCGGATCATCAATCGTCACCATACGCACACCATCCCACCCTATCCGCAAAACACCACCGCGCTCCTCGGGAATCGCCGCGCTTCCCCTGGACAGCTCCCCCACCCTCCCCGATCATCCACCCATGCTCCTCCCGCTCGCCGAAATCACCGTCCAGCGCGTCGCCGACTCCGGTCTCGGCCTCGGCTCGATCATCGCCGTGGTCTCCTCGTGGGAACGCAACCGCTCGGTCCTCTTCGCCATCATCGCAGGCCTCCTCAACTGGATCTACGTCATCTACTTCCTCATCACCCGCAGCCCCAGCGAATCCGGCCCGCGCAACAAGGGCGACCGCCGTCTCGGCTGATCCCTCCTCAATGCTTCTCCTTCAGCCGCGCACTCGCCCGCTGCAAGTCCGCCCGCTCCGCGTCGCTCAGGCTCCCCATGCCGCTCGCCGCAATCTTGTCCAGCAACGCATTCACTCGCTCCACATCGGGAGCCTCAGGCTTCAACTCCGCACGCGGCACCAGCTTCGGACTCGCCACCCTCTTCCCCGCGCCTTTCCCCGAACCCTTCCCCGCAACCTTCCCCCTCCGCTCCGGCAGCGCCTCCCGCACCGTCTCCGCAATCCCCCCGAGCCGCGACACCATCCCCGCACGCCGCATCAGCACATACGTCAGCACCCCCGCCGTCACCGCCAGCAGCGCATTCACAAGGTCCCTCACCGCAATATACTGCAGCAGAAAAATCGCCGACAACGCCGCCGCCCAGTACTTGAACGGCCACCCGAACAACCACTGCGCATCAGGCATCAGCATCGCCACCGCCAGAAACAGCGGAAAATGCACCAGCCCCGGATCCGCCAGCTGATAACCCCCACTCCCCGGCAGCAAACTCAGCACCACCAGCACCGCAGGCAACGCCAGCGTCAGCACACCATACAACCTCAGCAGAAACCCCCGCCCGAAATTCTCCTCCAGTATCTTCCCCCACTGCCACAACCACACCATCTGCAGAATAAACCACGGACTCACCGGCTGAATCAGCACGTGCGTCACAAACGCCCACGGCCTCATCAGAAACGCCGCACTCCCCGGCTCCACCCGGAACTCCATCCACTCCATCCACCGCCCCATCCCGAAAACCGCCCCCGCCACCATCCCCGCAATCTGCACCAGCACCAGCAGCGCATGCAGCCGCACCGGATGCCCCCGGAAGTAAAACAGCGGCTCGGAACCGGATGGCACAGTGTACATAGTCACGGATCATACGCACGCCGCCACCGCCGCAACCGCTCCGCTCGGATCATCTTTCTGCTTTCCTCAACCGTATCCCGGGATAAATCCAATACTCTATGCCGCCTCTCGTCTCCTCGCTCGTCCGCTTCTACCAGTCCTCCATCGGCAAAAAGATCATCGTCGCCGTCTCAGGCCTCCTCCTCATTGGCTTCCTCGTGGTGCACATGCTCGGAAACCTCCTCGTCTACGCAGGCCCCGACGCCCTCAACGCCTACGCCAAGAAACTCCACGACCTCGGCCCCCTCCTCTGGGTCGCCCGCATCGGCCTCCTCGCCCTCGCCGGCATCCACATCGTCGCCACCATCCAACTCACCCGCGCCAACCGCGCCGCTCGCAACCGCCAGTACGCCGTCGACACCGCCCGCAAGGCCACCCGCTCCAGCCGCACCATGATCATCAGCGGCCTCACCATCCTCGCCTTCGTCGTCTACCACATCCTCCACTACACCGCCTGCGTCGGCAACAGCTACGGCAACCCCGCCAGCAAACGCTACTTCCTCGCCGACGGCTCCAAGAACGTCTACAACATGGTCGTCGACGGCTTCAGCTGGTTCCCAGCCTCCGCCTTCTACATCATCGCCATGGCTCTCCTCTTCAGCCACCTCAGCCACGGCTTCGCCAGCGTCTTCCAAACCCTCGGCCTCACCACCCCCAAATCCCGCGCCCTCATCGAAAGCGCCGGCAAAGGCCTCGCCCTCATCCTCTTCCTCGGCAATATCTCCATGCCGATCGCCATCCTCGCCGGTCTCGTGAAGTAATCCGGCCCCCAGCCAGCCCCGCGCCGCGTCGGCCCCCCGCACCCCGTCCCCACATGAAGTCCCTCCTCGTCACGCTCGCCGCCGCGCTCGCACTCCTCCCTTCCTGCTCCCGGAAAATCAAACCGCAAGGCCCCTCCGCCGCCGCCGGCATCGCCCGCCCTGCCCTCAATCAGGCCCCCAACAATACCACCGGCAGTCTCCCCCCAGGCACCCGCATCAGTTACAACAGCGTCGCCGTCAACGGCCCGTTCATCGCCATGACCTTCGATGACGGCCCCCACGCCTCCAATACCCCGCGGCTCCTCGACATGCTCAAGGCGCGCAATATCCGCGCCACGTTCTTCACCGTCGGCTCCCGCACCGTCACCTACCCAGGCATCATGCGCCGCATCATCGCCGACGGCCACGAACTCGCCAACCACACATGGACCCATCCCAAACTCAGCAGCCTCAGCGACAACGCCGTCCGCTCTGAACTCAAACGCGCCCACTCCGCCCTCGTCAATCTCGGCGTCGCCCCGCGCATGTACCGCCCACCCTACGGAGCCATCACCGCTCGCCAGAAACAGTGGATCATGAACGAGTTCGGCTACCCCACCATCCAGTGGAGCGTCGACCCCGAAGACTGGCGCACCAAAAGCGCCGCCCTCACCCGCAGCCGCATCCTCAATCAAACCCGGCCAGGCGCAATCATCCTCGTCCACGACATCCACGTCTCCAGCATCGACGCCATGCCCGGCACTCTCGACGGTCTCCTCGCCAAGGGCTTCCGCTTCGTCAAAGTCAGCGAACTCATGGAAATGGGCAATCGCCCACGCGGAGCACCGAACCTCCCCGTCGCCCAGTCCGCCCCGCCCCCCGTCACGTTCTCCCCAGGCAGCTTCTGACCCCTCTCAGCACCATGCCAGCCCCTCTCGTCGACCTCCAGTTCATCGACGCCCGCGCCCGTGTCCTCGACGTCGCCGCCTTCCTCGACCGCGTCCAACGCCACGGCCAGGACTCCGACTTCCGCGTCCTCGCCCTCAAAGCCGCCCTCGCAGAACTCTCCTCGCCAGACCCCGGCCGCGCCCGCCGCGTCCTCGAACATCTCAGCGATCACTCCTCAGACCCCATCCCCGCCGCCACCACCCAGGGTGCCACCGGCGCGCCGCCGCCGCCCTGAAAAATCTCACTCCGAAAACTGCCGCCGCACCGCCCGCAGCAGTTCGTGATACACCTGCGTCGCCGGAATAAACTCCCGCTCGCTCAAATGCGGCAGATCCCCCGCCAGCACCGGCCAATCCAGCCGATCCTCCGGAATCCGCCCGTGACTCCCCTTCACCAACCCAGCATCCAGCGGAATCACATCCATCAGATACCGCATCCCCAGCTTCTTCTTCAGCAACCGGCTCCCCACCGCCAGCTTCGGATGCTTCAACCCGGGATCCAGAAACAACTCCACTGGATCATACCCAGGCTTCCGGTGAATATCCACACACCGCGCAAAATCCGGAGCCACCGCGTCATCCTCCCAGTAATAATACGTAAACCAGCTCCGCTCGTCCGCCACACACACCAGGTCCCCAGCCCGCTGATGGTCCAATCCCGCACTCGACCGCCAGATCCCGTCAATGATCGACTCAATCCCCGGCACCTGACTCAGCACTTCCCTCACCTCCCCCAGAATCGACGGATCATTCACATACACATGCGCCACCTGATGATCCGCCACAGCAAACGCCTGGCTCGCCCCGCAATCCAGCAGCTCCAGCCCTAACTCCTCACGCACCGTGATCCACCCGTGCTCCCGCAGCACGCGGTTGATGTGCACCGGCTGATCCACCGCCGTAATCCCATACTCGCTCAGCAGCACCACCCGGATCGCACGCTCTTTGTAAAACTGGATCAGATCCCCCGTCACCGCATCAATCGCCCGCAGATCCTCCGCAATCGCCGGATCATCCGGCCCCAGCCGCTGCAGGTTGTAATCCAGATGCGGCAGATACACCAGACTCAGATTCGGCCAGTACTTGTCCTCCACCCACTTCGCCGACTCCGCTATCCACGCCGACGACGGCAACCCAGCCATCGGCCCCCAGAACGACGGAAACGGAAACTCCCCAAGGTCATTCTTGATCTCCTCACGAATCGTCGCCGGCTGCGTGTAAATGTCGAAAAACTTCCGCCCGTCCGCTGGATACATCGGCCGCGGCGTAATCGAATAATCCGCCGTCGAATACATGTTATACCACCAGAACAGCTTCGCCACCGTGAACTCCGGATGCTCCCGCTTCAGCACATCCCAAAGCTTATCCCCTTTCACAAGGTGGTTGCTCTGCTTCCACATCTGCACCTCCGCCTGCTCCCGGTGATACCACCCGTTCCCCACAATCCCATGCTCGCTCGCACGCCGTCCCGTCAGGTACGTCGCCTGCATCGTCGTCGTCACCGCAGGCAAAACCGGCTGCACCGGCGCGATCTGCTTGTGCTTCAGCCACGCCATGATCTGCGGCGTGTTCTCCTCACTCAGATGACGGGCCGTCAGTCCGACGACGTTGATGATGGCTGCACGCGACATGTTAGTAAGTGAATGGTCTCAACAGCAGTGGAAGTCGACCGCTGTCAATCCAGCGCTCCCGAACCCCCGCAGTAAATCTCACGGCTTCGCCTCCCACTCCGCCGCATACAGCGGCGACCACGCCCCGTTCCGCTGCAGCGACACACTGTCCGCCCCCAGTCTCAACCGGATCCCCCGCGCCGCATCATGCAACTCCACCGCCTCGTCGCTCCGCGCCGTCTCCTTGAACCGCGCATGCTCCTTCCCGCCCTGCACCTCCACCCATTCCCCACCAGCCCCCGCCACAAACGCCCCGCCCCCGTTCTGCTTGTAACTCAATTTCGTCAGCGCCCCCGGCAGCTTCTTCCCCGCCACCGACGCCGCCGTGTACTCCCGCCACAAATCATCCAGCGGCTTCCCCGCCGCCTTCACAAACAACTCCGGCGTGTACTTCTTCGCCCGCAACGCCGCATGCAGCCGCCTCACCACCCCCGGCGCTTCCCCTGCCTCCAGCCACGCCAGAAACCCAGCCGCCACCTGATACGCATCCCTATACCCCTGCACCTTCGCGGGCTTCGGAAAATACCCCGCCGGCTTCCCCTCATACACCGAAAACCTCAGATAATCCGCAATCCCCTCCGTCAGCCAGTGCTCACTCCCCCCGGGATACCCCTGCAGCACATGCACCAACTCGTGAATCAATGCCCCCACGCTGTCCTCCGGATGATCCCGCACCCACGCCGACGCCATCGTAATCCCGCTCCCCGACGCAAACGCCACGCCTTTGTACTCCGGCGTAATCTTCACCGTCACATCCGGCAGCCCGCCTGACCCCGGCACCGCCAGCAGATTCGCCAACCTCGGCAGCCACTCGGTCGCCACCGGCAACGCCTTCGCCGCCCACGCCGCGTGCTCCGGCGCAGCACTCGTATCCATCGTAATCCCCGCCCCCGCAGGCAGCGCAAGGACGGCAAACAAGGCAAAGCAGTTCGGTTTCACAGGCAGTTGGCGGCAAGATGGTTCGCGCAATCACGTAAAGTGCAGGCTGCGGCTTTTGCCAGAAGTTTCCCGCCCCGCATTCACTCCGTGTCCCTTTCCACCCAAGCCTCCACTCTCTGGCTCCGCCTCAAGCCTCGCCTCATGTTCGCGCTCGCATGGCCAGCCGCCATGTGGGCCGTCTTCTGCTTCGACGCCCTCCTCCCGAACTCCATCGCCCGGCTCGACAACCTCGGCATCTGGCCCCGCAGCATCGTCGGTCTCCCCGGCATCGCCGCCGCCCCGTTCCTCCACGCCGACATCTGGCACCTCCTCGCCAACACCATCTCTTTCTGCATCCTCGGTGCCGTCCTCGTCACCAGCGGCCGCCGTCTCTTCACCGAAGTCATCGTCACCACCGCCATCATCAGCGGCGCCGGCGCATGGCTCTTCGGCCAGGGCGGCCGCCCCCACGAAGGTGCCAGCGGGGTCATCTACGGCATGCTCGGCTTCCTCCTCGCCAGGGGCTGGTTCTCCCGTAAACCCGTCTGGGCCATCATCTCCCTCGTCGTCGGCTTCTTCCAGCTCGGCTCAGTCTTTGGGCTCCTCCGCATCGACCCCAATATCTCATGGTCCTCCCACTTCTGGGGCTTCATCGGCGGCATCACCCTCGCATGGTGGCGCTACGGCCGCGATCCCGCACGCGCCCTCCCGCCCTCCTCCAGACCCTGAACCCTCACGCAAACTCCCGCAGCGCCGCCAGCACCCCGGCCGCTCGCCCGCTGTCGATCGTCTCCTCCGCCCGCGCTCGCCCGCCCTCCCAAGTCGTCTCCAGCCCGGCCACCTGAAACGCCGCCGCCGCATTCATCACCACGATCTCCCGACGCGGCCCGCGGTCCTTACCCGTCAGAATCCCCTCCAGCAGCGCCGCATTGTGCGCCG
>CANHUG010000159.1 GCA_947462995.1 Verrucomicrobiales bacterium
CGCATCGCTCCGGAGAAACTCAAACAACACGCCTAACTGCCGGTCCAGATTCTCCAGCACCGCCAGATACTGCCCCCGCTTCCCCTCCCGCCAGTCACTCACCGGCGGCCACAACGGCGTATGCACGTCGTCCGGCCACACATTCACATAAAACGGCTTCCCCGCCGTCCGCGCCCCCCGCATGAACCCAATCGCCCGCTCCACAAACGCTCCCGTTATCTCCGACCGCGGCACCCAGCGAAACGGCCCTCCCAAACGCTCCGCATCCCCCCAGATCTTCCCCGGCGCCACGTCCCCAGGCTTCAGGGTCAGCGGCAGCACCTTCGGTCCCATTCCCTCAAAATTGGTCAGGCTCTCATCATACCCGTACTGCCCAATCCCCGGCGCATCATCCACATCACGCTGCCCGCCCAGATGCCACTTCCCGAAATGCCCGGTCGCATACCCGCCCGATCTCAGCATCCGCGCAAGACTCGGCGCCGCCGGATCCAGCCAGTCCGCCATCCCCCGCCGCCGGTTCGCCTCCCGCTTCTCCAGATACGACGTCACCCGCCATCGCTGCCCATACTGCCCGGTCACCAGCGCACACCGCGACGGCGAACAAATCGGCGCATTCACATAAAACTGCGAAAACCTCCCGCCCTCCGCCGCCAACCGATCCACCGCCGGGGTCTTCCCCTCCCGATTCCCGAAACACGACAAATCACCCCACCCCATGTCATCAATCAGCACCACCACGAAATTCGGCGGCCCTCCCGCCCTCACCACCCCGCAACTCACCCCTAGCACAACCATCAGGCGCAGCATCCAATTCATACCGCCACCCCTCACCTCACCCCACCTCCCCCGCTAATCCTTTTCCGCGGGCTTACCCGCCCTCAACCTCTCCGCACCCACCGTCTCCCGCCAGATCTCATTCCGATCCCATGTCGCCGCCGCCGCCGCCCCGAAATACAACGCCACCTTCCCTCCTCGCCACTCCAGAAACGGCGTCACATGCCCGCTCGCATCCGCCGCCCCATTCCCCTTCGGCAGCAGCAACCCGCACGCTTTCCAGACCAACCCATCCGCACTCGCCGCCCAACGCGTTCCCTCCACCGACTCATAAACCATCACCATCCCGCCATCCGCCCCCTTCGTCACCTGCACCCCGCCCGCATCCTCACCAAACACCGGTTCCCCATGCTTCTTCCAGACGCGCCCATCCCGCGACGTCGCATAACCCACCCATCGCCGCGAATTCGCCGACTTCGGAGCCGCTGCATCCGGCGCCCCCACCGGCAGATCCTTCCGCCCGTCATACCACATCCGGAACACCCCGTCTTCATAACAAACACTCGGCCGCCCCACCAGCAACGCATCCCACGCCGGTGCCGCCGACGGCCCCAGCACGGTCCCCGCGTCCTCCCACTTCATCCCGTCCCGCGACGTCGCCAGCCCGATCGTATCCGTCACCCCCACCGCCGCCCGCGTGTAAAACATGTACCACTCGCCTCCCACCACCACCACCGACGGATCATTCACATGATTCAACCCCGGCGGATCAAACACCACGCCGCGCTTCTCCCACACACCATCCTTCCCCTCCACCGCCGCATGAATCCGATCATGCCCTTCCCGTCCCTGCCCTCCATAAAACATCATACGCCGCCCCCCAGACGTCACCACGTCCGGCGCATAGACGTTCCCCTCCCCATGCGGTGCCACTTCCGTCTCGACCGACGCCGCCAGCAAGCGCTCGCCACTCTCCACCCGCCCCGCCACCAGCACCATCACCAACCAGAACACCCTCACCACGCCGCCACCACGGCACCAGCCGCCCCCTCGTTAGTCGTCATCGCCGCAAAGGCCCCCGGAATCTCTCCAAACCCGATCACCCGCCCCATCAATCGCTCCGGCCTCAACCGACCGTCCGCCACCATCGCCAGCATCTCCGGATAAGCCGCCGCCGCCATCCCGTGACTCCCGATGATCCGCAACTCCCGCGCAATCACCAATCCCATCGGCACCACCGGATCCGCATGCTTCCCTAGCAACAACCCAATCTGCACCATCCGACCCCGCGGCCGCAGGCTCCGCACCGCCATCGCACACACCTCCGCACGACCCACCGCCTCCACCGCCACCTCCGCCCCGCGGCCACCCGTCCATTCCCTCACCACCTCCAGCGCACCATCCACCCCGCTCACCAGCTCCGCTCCCAATCCCATCGCCTTCTCCCGCGCATCCTCCCTCGGATCAACCGCCAGCACCCTCGCCCCCAGCGCCACCGCGATCATCACCACCGACAATCCCACCCCACCACACCCGAAAACCACCAGCATCTCTCCCTTCCTCACCGCCGCCTGATCCGCATGCGCCAGCGCCCGGAACGCCGTCGCAAACCGACACCCCAGCGCCGCCGCCCCCGCAAAACTCACTCCCTCCGGCAACCGCACCACATTGAAATCCGCACTCGGCACCGCCACCAGTTCCGCAAACGCCCCCGCCCCGCTGAATCCAGGCTGGTACTGCCGCGGACACACCTGCGCCTGCCCCGCCGCACATTCCTCACACGCCTCCCCACCGCACCCGCACGCAAACGGCACCGTCACCAGGTCGCCCTCCCGCCACCGCCTCACCCCGCGACCCACCGCCGCAATCTCCCCCGCAAATTCATGCCCTGGCACATGCGGCAGCACTTTGATGTCAGGATCATGACCCTGCCACGCATGCCAGTCGCTCCGGCACACACCCGCCGCCCGAACTCGGATCACCACTCCCCCATCCGACACATCCGGATCAGGCATCTCCATCTCCCTCAATCGCTCCCCGAACGCTGCATACACCATCGCTTTCATTCCCATCCCTCCCCCATCTCACCGCACCGCTCCACCGGAAATCCCCACTCATCGGAATTCCGCGTCCGCCGACGTCCCTCTGAAAGAGTCGGCGGATCGCGGAATCGATGATCGTGAGCAGCCACTGCGGCGGCCGGTTCCCCATGCAGAGGGGCAGGAAATCCGGGCACACAGCGCGTCACCACGCCATCCCCCCGCATAACCCGCTCCAGCTCCCGCTCAAGGCCGCACTTCAGGAATTTACCGCCGCTCAGACTTTCCACTCGCCACGGTAACTCCGCGTCAGCTCCGACAACGCACACGAATCCTCACGGAATGTGTTCGCTGCAGGATCCCACTTCAGGTTCTTCCCAGTCCGGTACGCAATGTTGATCAAGTGACACGCAATCGCCGACCGCCCACCCACAATCTCACTCGTGATCGGCTTCGTCCGCGCCCGCACCGCCTTCAGGAAATCATCCATGTGATTCGTGCTCTTATACAGCTTCACCGCCGCATCCTTCAGCAACTCCTTCTCCGCCGTCATATACGCCCGCTCCACACTCGTCTTCTCCCCCTTCGTATACGCCACCTTGCCATTCAGCACGACCTCAAACTGGCCGCGGTTCACCTTCACTTCCCCATTCTCCCCAAAGAAGTGCGCCCCGAACCCTTTCTGCACGTGCTTCACCACCACACCATTCCCGTAAACCAGCTCGCATCCCTCGATCTTCCCGTTTTGCCGTTCCTTCAGCAGTTCGGCACACCCAGCCGGAGCCCTGACTTCCACCGGTCCGCTGTCATCCACACCCAATCCCCAGTGCGCAATGTCCAGATGGTGCGCACCCCAGTCCGTGATCATCCCGCCGCCATACTCCGCATTCATCCGCCAGTCCGGGAAATGCCCGTGCACTCCGCGCGGCGACAATACCGAATTGTAAGGCCGCACCGGCGCAGGCCCCAGCCACCGGTCCCAGTCCAACCCCGGCTCCATCGCCTCCTCCGGCAGATTGCAGGGCAACGGCGGCGGCCCGAACTGCACCTCCGCCCTAACCAGCTTCCCGATCACGCCATTCCGCACCAGCTCGCACGCCACCCGGAACTCCCCGCTCGACCGCTGCATCGATCCCGTCTGCAGCACGCGCTTCTCCGACTCCACCGCCGACATCACCGTCACCGCCTCATGAATGTTATGCGTCAGCGGTTTCTCGCAGTACACATCCTTCCCGGCCTTCAACGCCGCCACCGTGATGATCGCATGCCAGTGATCCGGCGTCGCAATGCACACCGCATCAATGTCCTTGCGCGCTAGCACTTCCCGGAAATCCCCGGTCTGCATGCAGCCCTTCCAGCCTTCCGTCTTCTGCGCCGCATAATGCTCCGCCACTTTCTTCGCCGCATGCTCCATCCGCGTCTTGTCCACATCACACACCGCCACCACTTGCACCCCGGGCTGCCCCAGAAACGCCCTCAGCAAATGATCACTCTGCTTCCCCATCCCGATGAACCCCATCGTGATCCGCTCCGACGGCGCAACATCCGCACTCCACACCCGCGACGGAAGGATGAACGGCACACTCAGCGCTGAAGCACGCAGAAACTGACGACGATTGGTTTTGCTCATTGGTTTGGGGGGTAATTGCTGTCCTCCTCTGCTGCCAGACTCGCCCCTCAAGGAAAACTCTTTTCTCGCCCTCAATCGCGGCCACCTTCCACCCACCCCATGCCTCACTTCCCCCTCCCCAACACCAACGGTCTCCCCTTCTACCGCTACCGCGACGGGCTCTACGCCGCCGACCTCATCGCCGCCGCCATCAACGGCTTCGACTTCTTCTCCCGTCTCGCCTCCCAGCCCGATTCCCTCGAAGGCATCTGCCAATCCTTCGGCTTCCACCCGCGCCCAGCCGACGTCCTCCTCACGCTCTGCCGCGCCAATGGCCTCGTCGACCTCATCGACGGCCGCTACCACGTCTCCGCCATCGCCCGCGAACACGCCACCCATGGCTCGCCATGGAACCTCGCTCCCTACTTCGCCTCTCTCCACCACCGCCCCGTCGCCCGCGACTTCCTCAAGGTCCTCACCTCCGGTAAACCCGCCGGTTGGTCCGGGGACCAGAACGCCGCCGATTGGCACAAGGCCATGGAAGACCCCGCCTTCGCTAGCTCCTTCACCGACGCCATGGACTGTCGCGGCGCATGGCTCGCACCAGCCCTCGCCGCCGCCCTCGATCTCTCCTCCCGCCACCACCTCATCGACATCGGCGGCGGCTCGGGCATCTATGCCTGCGCCCTCGCCGCCGCCAACCCGCACCTCCACGCCGTCGTCTTCGACCAATCCCCCGTCGACCGTATCGCCGCCAATCTCATCGCCTCCCGCAATTGCTCCGACCAGGTCTCCGTCGCCGCAGGCAACATGTTCGATGGCCTCCCCGAACACGCCGACGTCCACCTCTTCTCCAATGTCCTCCACGACTGGGACGTCCCGGAAGTCACCCAACTCCTCGCCGTCTCCGCCGCCCACCTCCCCAAAGGCGGTCTCCTCGTCATTCACGACGCCTTCATCAACCCTGACAAATCCGGCCCGCTCCACATCGCCGAATACTCCGCCCTCCTCATGCACAGCACTCAGGGCAAATGCTACAGTTCCTCCGAATACGCCGACCTCCTCGACGCCGCAGGCTTCTCCCCCGGCCCATACTCCGACACCGCCGCCGGCCGCGGCTTCATGACCGCTCTCCGCCGCTGATCCCTCGCCCCCAAGGCGTTCCCCTACGACCCACCCCGGTTGCCCGCCCGTCTCCCGCACCCTACCTCTCCCCATGCACCTGAAACGTCTCTTCTTCTGGCTCTCCGGAGCCGGGTCCGACGCCCTCGAACGCTGCCCCGACTGGGAACAGCGCAAGTACGTCGCATTCGGTGCCACCGTCCTCGTCCCCGCAGGCTTCGCCTTCATCGCCTCCGCCTACGCCATCTCCACCCTCACCGACAACTGGCTCGCCACCTTCGCCATCGCCGCCGTCTGGGCCTTCATCATCCTCACCATCGACCGCGCCCTCCTCGCCTCCTACCGCTCCTACATGTCGCCGTTCCGCAAGATCGGCCAGTTCACCCTCCGCTTCGTCGTCGCCGTCCTCATGGGCCTAACCATCGCCCACCCGCTCGTCCTCCTCCTCTTCCGCGACACCGTCTCCTCCGTCATCGAACGCGAACGCGACGCCGACCTCGCCACCGTCTCCGAAGAACATCAGCTTACTAACATCCGCCTCACCGCCGCCGCCGATTCCATCAAAGCCGAAATCGCCACCCAGCAGCAGAAATGGAACGATAGCTTCAAAGCCGAATTCCTCGCCGCCGAAGCCGCTCCCTCCGACGCCCCAACCGCTGGCCTCACCCCGGAACAACAGGCCGATCTCAAAAAATCCGTCGACGAAGCCACCGCCACCTTCCGCACCAGTCTCGCCTCCGTCGAATCCCAGATCGCCGAACTCTCCCCAGCCTACTCCAAACTCCAGTCCGAACTCGCCTTCTGGCAGTCCGAATTCGAACGCGAACTCAACGGCCAGCGCTCCGGCATGGCTGGCGAAGGCCCGCGCGCCAAATCCATCCGCTCCGACCAACTCGACTGGCGCCGCACCGAAGTAAAACGCCTCGGCGCTCTCCTCGACGCCGCCAGCGCAGAAAAATCCGGCCTCGATTCCCGCATCAACGACGCCATGAAGGCCGCCACCGACGCCTTCGAAGTCCGTCTCGCCGCCGACTCCGCCAAAAATGCCGAGGAAGCCAAACGCATCGCCGACCTCCGCCGCCGCATCCAGCAGGACCAGGCCGCCCAGTTCGTCACCCAGCAGAACGGCATCCGCGCCGCCATCCGCCAGCAGATCGACACGCTCCTCGCCGACCTCAAACGCGCCCAGGACGACATCGCCGCCGCCTCCGCAGCCCTCGCCTCCCGCACCGCCGCCCTCCGCGCCGAACCCCGCCGCGACATCCTCACCCAAACCCTCGCCCTCCACAGGCTCTTCGACGCCAAGGACGCCCGCGCCAGCTTCGCCTTCTCCACCTACGCGATCCTCACACTCCTCTTCATGCTCGTCGACACCATCCCCCTCGTCGTCAAATTCTTCTGCGCCCCAGGCCCCTACGACACACTCGTCGATCGCGACGAAATGACCTTCAAAGCCGACCACCACGGCTTCCGCCACGCCCACCAGCACTTCCTCTCCGAACTCAAAAACGGCCGCATCCCCTTCAGCTCCCGCAGCCGCGACCTCGATCACGCCTTCTCCGACGGCGTCGAACAAACCCGCGCCGCCCAAGCCTTCCTCGACTCTCTCGTCGAGATGGAACACCAGTTCCACCAGCGCCTCGAATCCGAAGCCGCCCGCCCCGGCAGCGACGCCCGCCCAGCCCTCCTCGAAGCCATGAAACAACAGTTCTATCAATCCCTCCACGCACGCATGGAACAATACTTCGCCACCGCCGCCAACCGCCGCGCCTAACCTAAAGCAAAGTGGCACGGGCATCCTGCCTGTGACCTCTAAGAAGGGGGGACATTCCTGTCCCCCACCAACCAGAACAAAGGAGGGGGGACTTTCCTGTCCCCCAATCTCCCAAAACGCAAAGTGGCACGGGCATCCTGCCTGTGACCCCACTCCTCCCGCCAAAGTAGAAGCCGCGTCCTGTCGCTTATCTCCCCACAAGCCCGCCGCAGGCTCTGGACTGCTGTGAGCCATCACAGCTCTCCCTGCGTGCGGAGCACGCCTACAAGCCCCCCCCTCCCCACAAGCCCCCTCCGAACAAGAGCGCCGCAGGCTCTGGACTGCTGTGAGCAATCACAGCTCTCCCTGCGTGCGGAGCACGCCTACAAGCCCCCTCTCCCCACAAGCCCCCTCCGAACCAGCGCGCCGCAGGCTCTGGACTGCTGTGAGCAATCACAGCTCTCCCTGCGCACGGAGTGCGCCTACAAGCCCCCTCCGTTCAAGCAGCCGCAGGCTCTGGACTGCTATGAGCATCACAGCTCTCCCTGCGCACGGAGTGCGCCTACAAGCACCCCTCCCAACGCGCCCCTAGTAGGGCTGAACTCCCGCTCAGCCCCTTCCTCACAAGCACCCCTCCCCACACGTCCACCCTCTCCCCACAAGCCCACGTTCACTATTCACAATTTTAAATCCCCCCCTCCGTACAAGCCCGCCTCCTCATCCCGCAGGGATGACGGCTTGTAGATGGCATGAAGGACGTCAAGCAGCGCGCATTTCGCGTGCTTACTTGACGCCCTATGGCCTTCAAACCACAGAAAAAGATAGCCGCTGACTCCATCGAGCCAAGCGGGAAAACCGAGTCCCAGAAC
>CANHUG010000160.1 GCA_947462995.1 Verrucomicrobiales bacterium
CGCAAACCCGGGATTCGCAACCGACGGGCATTGCAGGATTCGGGTAAAGGCCCAGTTCCCCTACCCGACCCGAAGACGTCTCTCATCCTTGCGCCATTCACCTCCTGACAGTGTCCCAGCGGAACACCTTATACCAGCCCAGAGCAACGCCCCGGGCTCGCCTCCCACCCCTCAAACTCAGATCGTCCGACGCTTCCGCTTCAGCTTTAGCTGAGCAATGCTGTTCAGAATCGAGGCCTCCGTCGCCGCAACTTCTTCAGAGGTCAGATCGCCGGCTCCCTTTAGCCGCTCCTGCGCCCGGGCCAACGCGGCTTCCACCACGCCCTCGTCAATCTTCTCAGCTCCAATCGCCATGTCCGTCAGCACGTTCACGTGATTGCCCGTAATCTCGACAAACCCAGCCCCCACCGCCAGTTCATGCGTCTGCCCGTCCTTGGTATAACGCAATTCCCCAGGCTCCAGCGTCGATACCAGATTCGCGTGCGACGGCAGCACTCCCATCTCCCCTAACGCACCCGGAAGCACGACACCGGAAATGTCGTCCGCAAATGCCTTGCCTTCAGGTGTCACAATTTCAAGACGGAATGCCATGGTATTGATCGGTATATGATTCCCGGAAAGCTCTCGGCACCGCACCCGGAATCCTCATCCCGGAACACTCGCCGCTACTCCCCGCTTCGTTCACCCTCAGGACTTCTGCACCGTGTCGATGCCGCCCTTCATGTAGAAGTTCGCCTCAGGCACGTCGTCATGCTTGCCATCCAGAATCTCGGCAAATCCCTTCACCGTATCCTTCACCGGCACATAAACACCTTCCACCCCGGTGAACACCTGCGCCACCGCAAACGGCTGGCTCAGGAACCGCTGAATCTTCCGCGCACGGAACACCGTCAGCTTGTCCTCGTCATTCAGTTCATCCATCCCCAGAATCGCAATGATGTCCTGCAAGTCCTTGTAACGCTGCAGCACCCGCTGCACCCCACGAGCCACCCGATAGTGCTCCTCACCCACAATCTCAGGCGCCAGCGCCTTCGACACCGATGACAGCGGATCCACCGCAGGATAAATCCCCAACTCAGCCAGCGAACGCTCCAGCACCACCGTCGAGTCAAGGTGCGCAAACGTGTTCGCAGGGGCAGGGTCAGTAAGGTCGTCCGCAGGAACATACACCGCTTGGAACGACGTAATCGATCCCGTCTTCGTCGACGTAATCCGCTCCTGCATCGCTCCCATTTCCGCGGCCAGCGTCGGCTGGTAACCCACCGCCGATGGCGTCCGCCCAAGCAGCGCCGACACCTCAGAACCAGCCTGCGAGAACCGGAACACGTTGTCCACGAACATCAGCACGTCCTGGTTCTTCTCGTCACGGAAATACTCCGCCATCGACAGCGCCGACAACGCCACCCGCAGACGCGCTCCCGGTGGCTCATTCATCTGCCCGTAAACCAACGCCACTTTCGACCCTTCCTTCAGAATCGGCCGTCCCCCACTGTCCTTCTTCGGATGCCCGTGCTCGTCACGCTCCGTAGCAATAACCCCGGACTCAATCATTTCCCAGTAAAGGTCATTCCCTTCCCGGGTCCGCTCACCAACCCCCGCAAACACAGAGTAACCCCCGTGCCCCTTCGCAATGTTGTTGATCAACTCCATGATCACCACCGTCTTGCCCACACCCGCACCACCAAACGCTCCAACCTTACCACCCTTCGTGAACGGACAAATCAAGTCAATAACCTTGATCCCCGTCTCAAGAATCTGCGCCGACGGATTCTGATCCACCAGCTTCGGTGCCGCACGGTGAATCCCATAACGCTTCTCCACCTTCGGTGCCGGCTGGTCATCCACCGGATCCCCAGTCACATTGAAAATCCGTCCCAGCACGTTCTCACCAACAGGCACCGTGATCGGCCCGCCCGTATCGTTCGCTGGCAGCCCACGCTTCAAACCTTCCGTCCCGCTCATCGCCACAGAACGAACCCATCCGTCCCCAAGGTGCTGCTGCACTTCGCAAATCAGCCGCGTCGCCTTGCCGTTGACTTCAAAATTGATCTCCAGCGCGTTGTAAATGGCAGGAAGCTTGCCGGTTGCCGAAAAGTCGACGTCCACAACCGGACCGATGATTTGTACGATTTTACCGAGGTTGCTCATGGGAACGAAAAGGTGAATGGCTGAAACGAAAAAATAGGGTTCTGTGATTATTCGAGGGCCATCTTGGCCGTGGTGATTTCAAGCAACTCGTTGGTGATCGCCGCCTGACGCACCTTGTTGTACTCCAGCGTCAGATCCTTGATCATCTGCTTCGCATTGTCCGTGGCGTTCTTCATCGCCACCATCCGGCTCGAGTGCTCCGATGCCCGCGCTTCCAGCATCATCTGGAACAGGGTGTTGTTCACATACTGCGGCAGCACCTTCGCAAAAACTTCCTTCACCGATGGCTCGAACGCATAGTCCATCACCGGTTGCGCCGTCATATCAATCGGCTCGCCCATCCCCGTCCCACCCTCATAACTCCGCTTCCCGCCCAGCGTCACCGGATTCACAGGCAGCAACTGCTCCACCGTAGGAACCGTCGTCACCGTATTGATGAAATTCGTGAACGCCACCCGCACACACCGATACTCACCACTCAAAAACTTCTCCTGCACAAACACCCCCACAGACCGCAATTCCGCAAAACGCGCCGGATCCTTGATCGTGAAATCAGCCATCAGATTCCGCTTCATCCGCGCCAACTGCTGCGCACCCTTCCGCCCCACCGTGATGAAATCCGCATCCGCCGATGTCACCGACGTGATCACTTTCTTGATCAGGTTCGTGTTCAGAGCCCCGCACAGGCCTTTGTCCGTAGTGATCACCACCACCAGCTCCTTCTCTCCCTTCCCCTCGGAAAAATACGGGTGAACTCCCTCGTCCGCTCGCTCCTTCAAACTCACCAGCACCCGATTCATCAAATCAGCATAGGCACGACCATTCGTGGCCGCATCCTGCGCCTTCTTCATCTTCGCAGCCGCCACCAGCTGCATCGCCTTCGTGATCTGGGCGGTATTCTTGACCGACTTGATGCGGCGGCGGATGTCACGCGTGCTGGGCATGGTTCAAAGGAGTGTTCAGTTTTCGGTTTTCAGTTCCCGGGTCTCAGCGCTTCCAGCCTTCGGCCTTCCACCCCAATCCCCAAGCGTCCCGCGACCTTCCATCATTACTTCCAGGAACTCTTGAAGTCTTCAATCGCCTGCTTCAGATCCGCTTCCGTCCCATCAAGCGACTTCTTGTCGTAAATCGTCTGCAGCAGCGCCTCTTTCCGCGTCGTCAGAAACTCTTCCATCTTCGCCTGGCACTCACGCACCCGATCCACCGGCACGTTGTCAAAGTACCCCTTCTGCATCGCATAAAGATTCGCCACCATGATCGGCAGGCTCTTCGGCTGATACTGCTGCTGCTTGAACAACTCCACAATCCGCGCCCCACGGTCCAGCTTCGCCTTCGTCGCCGCATCAAGGTCAGACCCGAACTGCGCAAATGCCGCCAGTTCCCGGAACTGCGCCAAATCAAGCTTCGTCGTCCCGGCCACCTTCTTGATCGCCTTCGTCTGCGCCGCAGAACCCACCCGCGACACCGATAGACCCACCGAAATCGCCGGACGAATCCCCTGATAGAACAAATCCGTCTCAAGGAAGATCTGACCGTCCGTAATCGAAATCACGTTTGTCGGAATATACGCCGAAACATCGCCCGCCTGCGTCTCAATGATCGGCAATGCCGTCAGCGACCCGCCACCGTAATTCTCGTTCACCCGTGCCGAACGCTCCAGCAGGCGGCTGTGCAGATAAAACACGTCCCCTGGATAAGCTTCACGACCCGATGGGCGCTTCAGAATCAGAGACACCTGACGATATGCCACCGCTTGCTTCGAAAGGTCGTCAAACACAATCAACGCATCCATCCCCTGGTCCATGAACCACTCACCCACCGAACACCCGGAATATGGAGCCAGATACTGGCTCACCGCAGAATCCGACGCCGACGCCGAAATCACCACCGTGTAATCCATCGCACCCGCATCCTCAAGGGTCTTGATCACCCGCGCCACGTTCGACTGCTTCTGCCCGATCGCCACGTAAATGCAGTACAGCGGCTTGTGATCCTTCAACTTGCCCTGCTCCGCCAAGCGGTTCTGATGGGCCTGCGCAATGATCGTATCCACCGCAATCGTCGTCTTGCCCGTCGAACGGTCACCAATGATCAACTCCCGCTGACCACGGCCAATCGGAATCATCGCATCAATCGGCAGAATCCCCGTCTGCACCGGAACCGACACCGACTGACGGGTAATAATCCCCGGCGCAATCTTCTCCACAGGATACTGCGCTGACGCCTGAATCGGGCCTTTGCCGTCAATCGGCTCACCCAGCGTGTTGATCACACGCCCAAGCAATCCCTTGCCCACCGGCACCGAAAGCAGCCGTCCCGTCGTCTTCACCTCGTCGCCCGCCTTGACGTGCGTCGCATCGCCCAGCAACACGCAGCCCACTTCCGTTTCTTCAAGGTTCAACGCGAGACCAAACACCCCACCGGGGAATTCAATCATCTCGTTCAGCATGACGTCCGAAAGTCCTTCAATGCGCGCGGCACCGTCACCGATTTCACGGACGACACCAACGTTCGAGCGGGTCGCGGCAGTCTTGAGACCGGCAATCTGCGATTCGAGTTCCTGGAGAATGTTGCTCATGGCGGAAAAAATGAAGTGGGAAAATTAATTGAAAAATCAGGATTGTAAGGCCTGCGCAAGGCCGTCAAGACGCGCTTTGACACTGCTGTCCCATACCGTGCTGCCAAGCTTCACTCGCATGCCGCCCAGCAGATCCGGGGAGTGACGGAACTCAGCCGTCAGATCCGCACCAAGCTTGCCGCGCAAGTCCGCTAGGATCGCATCGCACTGCTCGTTTTCCAAGGTGCTGGCGTTCTCCACGATCGCATGGCGCTTCTCAAGCTCCAGACGCAGCATCCGATGGTAAGCCTCCAGCGTCGCAATGTAATGCCTCGGCTTCGCCTTCACCACCGTATCCACAATGCGGCGAGCCATGTCAGTATCCACCTTGCCGTCCTTCAGCGTGAGCCGGAGAAACTGGCGGGCGTTGCGGAGCGCTTCTTTGCTGACTTTCATCGCGGTTCAGGAAACAGAGCGTCAAACACTCAGTTGTTCGTAATCTGGGAAAGCGCTTCCGTGTTCAGTCGCGCATGATCTTCAGGACTCAGCACCTTGCCAGTCGCACGGGCCGTCGCATCCAAGACCAAACGACCAAAATCACGCTTCAACTCACCAAGAATCCGCGCACGCTCCTGCTCGCTGCCCTCACGTGCCTTCGTGATGATCGTATTCGCCTCCGCAGCCGCCTTCTGACGCTCGGACTCACCAGCCGCAGCCGCCGTCTCACGAGCCTCTTTGATCATCCGGTCAGCCTCGGCATTCGCCTTCGCCTTCACCTCTTCAGCCGTCGCCTCAGCAGCCGCCAGATTCTCGCGGATCTTCTTCAAATTGTCCTCACCCTCGGCAATCCGGCGCCGCCGCTCCTCTAGCAGCGCTGTCACCGGCCCAAAGGCGTATTTCGAAAGGATCAGATACACAATCCCGAAGACCAACATCTGCGCGATGATGTCCGGGGTGTTGATGCCGAGCTTATGGAGGATCTCAAGCATGGGAAATTAGTGCCGAAGGCGAAAAGTAAATGCGGGCAGTTACAATCAAATACCAATCCAGTAAACCGGCGGCCGCCCGCGCGACCGCCGGTCCCCGGAAATTCAACTCAGCGACCTTGCAGCGCCAGAATGAACGCGTAAATCGCGATCGCTTCCGCCAGCGCCATCCCGATGATCGCAATCACCAGAATGTTGCCGAACGCTCCAGGGTTGCGGCCCACCGCCTGCGTGGCGGCAAATCCAGTCAACCCAATCGCAATACCCGCGCCAGCACCAGCCACCCCAAGGGTGAACGATCCGTTCAGGTTGCTTGCCTTTGCCACTTCCGTAGCGCTCGCCGCAGCTTCCTGCAGCATGGAGATGAGGTCCATTGTCATGTGTTTTTCTGTGCTTGGTTTTGTTTTGGTGTGACGTGCTGCCGCCCGCAGTCAAGCCACGGTCACGGCAGCAAAAGTTTCCGAAATCAATGATGCGCTTCTTCCCCGTGCTCCTCGTCGTGCGTCGTCGAAAGCTTGATGAACACCGCATTCAGCAGCGCAAACACCATCCCCTGCAACACCCCGACCAGAATCTCGAGTAGGAAAAACGGAATCCGCAGCAGCACGCTGCAAATGAAATCAACCGCCGCATTCCCCGTCTGCACCAAAGTCGCCATCGTGTGCAGCAGGTTCTCCCCAGCAAAAACGTTCCCGTACAACCGCAGCGACAAGGTCATCGGCCGGAAAATAATCGAAATCACCTCAATCACCCCCACCACAATAAAGATCGGCATCAAACCGTACTTCATCGCACCCTTCAATCCCCCCTTCGGCCCGAACGTGTGATTGATGAAACCACCCACCCCAAGCTCCCGAATCGTAATCACAAACCACACCACCAGCGAAATCAACGCAATCCCAATCGTCATGTTCATGTCCGCAGTCGCCGGCCGCAGCAACGGCGCCTGCCCATGACCATCAGGGCCCACTCCCAACACAAAAATCGAACCCACACCAGGCAGCAACCCAAACCAGTTGGCCACCGTAACAAAAATGAAGATCGTCGCCAGCAACGGAAACGCCTGCGGCGCAATCTTCGGCCCAACAATGTTCTCCACCTGCTTGTAAAGAAACTCGACCACCAACTCGAGAAAGTTCTGCTGCTTCCCAGGCACCGACTCCACCTTCTTCATCGCTCCGCGCACAAACCACAAAATCAATCCCACCACAATCAACCCCACCAGCACCGAATTCGTAATGTACGACAGAACCCCATCCCCCGCAAACAACCCCTTCGCATCAGGATCCACCCCGTGATGGCCGCCATGACCGCCCTCATGCGCTCCCTCCCCGTGCGCTGCAGCAGCGTCGGACAGTACGGAAAAAATGGATGTCAGAAATACGGAATCAGCCAGCATGGCACTGCATTTTAGGGAAGTCCGTCGGCCTCTGGGGGAACGCCAATAGTCCTTCCGGGTGAAGTTCGACGGTTCTATCCCACCGACGCCGCACGCGCAAGGCTAATTTGTGAAATTTTTCACAAGCGGCTGCAAGCCTTGATTTATCAAGCCCCGGACGGTTTATGAATCACCGTTCCTTTATCCCTCCGACCCGTTTTCCACCCGCCTCTCACCGCTGCGTCGCACTGGGAACACTCTCGAAAAGCGGACTCGCCTTCCGCACCGACTGCTGCACTCCCCATCCCAGCGGTACCGCCACCGCCAGCCACGAAATAATCAGGATCATCACACGCATATCGCAATCTCAGGCTGAAGGGTTCACGTGATACTCAGCACGCACCGGGCGCACCAGCAGGTTCGCCACCAAGCCAATCCCCAGCAGCACACACATCAGATAAAACGTCCCGTTGTACGCCTCCGCCTTCGGCACCCCAGCCGCCACCCGGCTCGCATACAACCCATTGATCAATGACGGCCCAATCACCGCCGCCATGCTCCACGCCGTAATCAGCCGCCCGTGAATCGCGCCCACCTGATACGTCCCGAATAAATCCCTCAGATAGGCCGGGATCGTCGCAAATCCCGCCCCGTACATGCTGATAATCAACGCCGTACACACCAGAAACAAACTCCGGTTCCCCGTCTGCTGCGCCCACGGCAGGGTCGCATACAGCGCCGCCCCAAGCACAAAATAAATGCAGTACACCACCTTCCGTCCCGTCAGATCCGACACCGACGACCACACAAACCGCCCGCCCATGTTGAAAATGCTCAGCAACCCCGCAAACCCTCCCCCCACCACCGCCGACACCCCGAACATGTTCTGCAGCATGTCGCTCGCCAATCCCAGCACCCCGATCCCTGCACTCACGTTCATGCACAAAACCACCCACAACAGCCAGAATTGCGGGGTCCGCCACGCCCGGTCCACCGAAACACTCGCCGTCGTCACCAGCTTCGACTCCGTTTCCTTCGGCACCCAACCCTCAGGCTTCCACCCCGCCGC
>CANHUG010000161.1 GCA_947462995.1 Verrucomicrobiales bacterium
CAATCGCAGGCGCACACAAATCCAGCAGCTTCGTCACATCCATCGACTTCGCGATGCCGTGATCCTGCGCCTCGCTGCAGAACTTCCCGACTTCAGGCCCAGTCACCGGCTGATGCAGCAACCGGCTCAGATCAATCCCCTGGGTCTTCCAATGATCAATCGCCTGATCCGCTTCCAGCACCTCCGTCCGCCCCACCATCTCCTCAATCGTCCGGAACCCTAGCTGCGCCATCAGCTCACGCACTTCCTCAGCAATGAACTTCATGAAGTTCACCGTGTGCTCGGGATCGCCCGTGAACTTCGCCCGCAACTCGGGATTCTGCGTCGCCACACCCACCGGGCACGTGTTCAAGTGACACACCCGCATCATGATGCACCCCAGCGTCACCAAAGGCGCTGTCGCAAATCCGAATTCCTCCGCACCTAGCAACGCCGCAATCACCACGTCGCGCCCGGTCTTCATCTGACCGTCCGCTTCCACCGCAATCCGGCTCCGCAGGTTGTTCAGCAGCAGGGTCTGATGCGTCTCCGCCAACCCTAGCTCCCACGGCAGTCCCGCATGCTTGATCGACGTCTGCGGAGATGCCCCCGTACCGCCGTCAAACCCGGAAATCAGCACCACGTCCGCATGCGCCTTCGCCACGCCAGCCGCAATCGTCCCCACCCCAACCTCGGACACCAGCTTCACACTCACCCGCGCCGCACGATTCGCATTCTTCAAATCGTGAATCAGCTCAGCCAAGTCCTCGATCGAATAAATATCATGGTGCGGCGGCGGCGAAATCAATCCCACCCCAGGCGTCGAATGCCGCACCTTCGCAATCCACGGATACACCTTCGCCCCAGGCAGCTGCCCGCCTTCTCCAGGCTTCGCCCCCTGCGCCATCTTGATCTGAATCTCCTTCGCCTGCGTCAGATACAAGCTCGTCACCCCGAAACGCCCCGACGCCACCTGCTTGATCGCACTGTTCTTCGAATCCCCGCGCTCGTTCGTCCACGTGTAACGCTCAGGATCCTCACCACCCTCACCAGTGTTCGACTTCCCGCCGATCCGGTTCATCGCAATCGCCAGCGCTTCATGCGCCTCGCTCGAAATCGACCCGTAACTCATCGCTCCAGTCTTGAAGCGCTTCATGATCGACGCCGCCGACTCCACTTCCTCCAGCGGCACCGCCACCGTCGGCTTGAACGCCAGCAACCCGCGCAGCGTGAACTGCTGCCGCGTCTGGTTGTTCACACCTTCAGAATACACCTTGAACGCCTCGAAGCTCCCGCTCCGCACCGCGCGCTGCAACGCATGAATCGTCTGCGGACTGAACAAGTGCGCCTCACCCTCACGCCGCCACTGATACTCACCACCAGTGTCCAGCGCCGGACCCGCCACCTCGCGCTCCGGAAATGCCCGACGGTGCCGCTGCAGCGCTTCCTCCGCAATCACCCCGAGATCCGCCCCCTCAATCCGCGTCGCCGTCCAAGTGAAATACTTGTCCACCAGCGCCTGACTCAACCCCACCGCCTCGAAAATCTGCGCCCCGCGGTAACTCTGCATCGTGCTGATCCCGATCTTCGACGCCACCTTGATCACACCCTTCGTCGCCGCCTTGATGTAATTCTTGCACGCCGTCTTGTGATCCACATTCACTAGCAATCCCTGCCGGATCATGTCGTCCAATGTCTCAAACGCCAGATACGGATTGATCGCCCCGCACCCATAACCAATCAGAGTGCACAGGTGATGCACCTCACGAGGTTCCCCGGACTCCAGCACGATATCCATCTGCGTCCGCGTTCCCTTGCGGATCAAATGGTGATGCAAACCCGCCACCGCCAGCAGCGCAGGAATCGCCGCATGGTCACGGTCGACCCCGCGGTCCGAAAGAATCAGAATGTTCTTCCCAGCCGCCACCAGCGCATCCGCCGCCGCACACAACTCATCCATCGCCTTCTCCAATCCGCTGGCACCCAGCGAAGGATCAAACAGGATCGGCAGCGTCGCCGACTGGAACCGCCCCTTCGCCACACTCTTCAGCTTCGCCAGTTCCTCATTGCTCAGCACCGGCGTCTTCAACTCGATCAAATGGCAGCTCTCAGGCTCTGGCTTCAACAGGTTGCCCTCCGCCCCGATCGTCGTCACCGAAGACGTCACAATTTCCTCACGGATACAGTCGATCGGAGGATTCGTCACCTGCGCAAACAACTGCTGGAAATAGTCGTAGAGCAGCTTCGAACGCGCCGACAGAATCGCTAGCGGCGTGTCCGTCCCCATCGATCCAATCGCTTCCACCCCGTCCCGCGCCATCGGCACCAGCAGCATCCGCAGATCCTCAAACGAATAACCAAACGCCTGCTGCCGCTGCAGCACCGTCTCGTGGTCCGGCACCGCCACCGTTCCATCCGCAATGTCCGCAATCTTCACCAGATGCGTATCCAGATACTCACGATAGGGCTTCGCGCCCGCAATCCGCTCCTTGATCTCGTCGTCAGGCACAATCCGCCCCTCCTCCATGTTCACAATGAACATCTTCCCTGGCTGCAACCGTCCCTTGATCACCACATCCTCCGGAGCCACCGGCAACACCCCGGCCTCCGAACCCATGATCACCAGATCATCCTTCGTCACATAATAACGCGACGGCCTCAACCCGTTCCGGTCCAGCGTCGCCCCAATCATCGTCCCATCCGTAAACGCCACCGATGCAGGCCCGTCCCACGGCTCCATGATGCACGAGTGATACTCGTAAAACGCCTTCTTCGCCTCGCTCATCGACTCATGCCCGGACCACGGCTCCGGAATCATCATCATCATCGCATGCGGCAAAGACCGCCCCGACAAGGTCAGCAACTCCAGCGTGTTGTCGAAAATCGTCGAGTCCGACCCGTCCACGTTGATCACCGGCTTGATCTTGTGAATGTCCTCACCAAACAACTCCGACGCCAGCAGCGACTGCCGCGCAATCATCCAGTTGATGTTCCCACGCAGGGTGTTGATCTCCCCGTTGTGCGCAATGTAACGGTACGGATGCGACCGCTCCCAGCTCGGGAACGTGTTCGTCGAAAACCGCGAATGCACCAGCGCCAGCGCACTGCTCATCGCCGGATCACGCAAATCACGGAAGTAAAAACCAACCTGCTCCGGCGTCAGCATCCCTTTGTACACCAGCGTCCGGCACGACATGCTCGGCGCATACCAGAACGTGTCGATCTTCGGCACCCGGATCGCATTGTGCGCCACCTTCCGGATCACATACAGCTTCCGCTCAAACGCCGCATCTTCCTTCAATGCCGCATTCCGGCTGATGAACACCTGCAGCACAAACGGCTCGCTCGCACGCGCCGACTTCCCAAGCGTCGAATTGTCCGTCGGCACATCGCGCCACCCAATCACAGGACAGCCCTCCGCCGCACACACCTCCTCAAACTTCGCCTTCGCCTTCGCCCGCGCCGCCGCATCCGGCGACGAAAACAAATTCGCCACGCCATACTGCCCAGCCTCCGGCAGCTCAAACCCGGCCTCCGCCGCAGCCTTCACCAGAAACGCATGCGGCACCTGAATAAGGATCCCCGCACCGTCCCCAGTCCCTTCCTCCACACACGCCCCACGGTGATCCAGATTCTCCAGAATCGTCAGCGCGTTCGCCACAATGTCGTGCGATTTTCGCCCCTTCATGTGAACGACAAATCCGACGCCGCAGGCGTCATGCTCAAACCTCGGGTCGTAAAGACCTTGCTTCTCGGGGAATCCTGGGTTGTTCATTGAGGTGGGGTCGCGATAAAAGTAAGCGCCCTGAACCTCTTCCTCGCGGCTGGAAGGGGGGTTCTACGGGGGCGGGCAGTAAAGCGGTCTTGTCCGCAGGGTCAAGGCGGCTTTGTACCATTTCTAAGCAGTCTCGGGGCCAGGCACCCCCATGAATTTTTCATCGTCGCCCCCGCTCGCCCCCTCCGCGGCCCATCCCCGCCCCCTCAATGGCTCCGCCGCCCGCGCCCATTCTCCCCGCCCGCCTTCGCACCCTTCAACTCCGCAAAAATCAGCCGCCCGGCACTCGTCTGCAGCGCAGACCCCACCACCACCGGCACCGTGCTCCCAATCCACTCCCGCGCATGATTCACCACAATCATCGTCCCATCCCCAAGGTACCCCACCGCCTGGTGCTCGTCCCGACCCTCCTTCACCAGCGCCAGCTCCACCTCATCCCCCGCATTCACCGTCACCCGCATCGCCTGCGCCAGTTGGTTCAGATTCAACACCGGCACGCCCTGCAGCTGCGCCACCCTCCCCAGATTCCCGTCGTTCGTCAGCAACCGTGCATCCAGCGCCTTCGCCAACTGCACCAGCTTCGTGTCCACCATCCGCTCCTGCGGCTGCTCATCATCGTGCACCGACACCTCCAACCCCTTCGTCCGCTGCAGTTCCTCCAGACACCCCAACCCTCGCCGCCCGCGCTCCCGCTTCACCGCATCCGGCAGATCCGCCAGCACATGCAGCTCATTGATCACAAACCTCGGCACAATCAGCGTCCCATCCAGAAACCCAGTCGCACAAATCCCCGGTAACCTCCCGTCAATCAGGATGTTCGTGTCCACCAGCAGCGGCTGCCTCATGATCCCTTCGTTCCGGAACCGCACATAAGGAATAATCAGCGAAAACTCCTGCCGGTTGCTCCGCAACGCCAGCGCCGTCCCCATATACCCCAACCCAAGATACACCGCCAGCTGCAGCACCCCGCCCTTCCCCTCCGCATTCTGCGTCCACGGAATGTTGTTCACCAGCCACGCACAGAAAATCCCGATCATCAGCCCGAACGTCCCCGCCGAAAAACTCCGGATCGTCAGATTCCTCAGCATCACATCCACCCCGATCACCCCACCCGAAAACAACGCCCCCATCACCGCTCCAGCCCACGGCGAAAAACTCGTCGCCGCCTCCGCCGCCGACATCCCCAGCAGCACGCAGCAAATCACAAAAACCACTCGGACCGTCTGCAGTAGGGCGCGGGATGGCATGGTTTGGTTCAATCAATGTCACCAGACCACACCTCCCGCAACCCTCTCACCAGGCTGCCGGTCAGGCGGGCTCAGCTCCCGACTCAAATATGAATCGCGTGCCCGTACGCCACCCCAGTCGCCTCGTGAATCGCCTCCGACAGCGTCGGATGCGCGTGAATCGTCGCCTCGATCTCGTCCTTCGTCGCCTCCATCGTGATCGCCAGCCCCATCTCCGCAATCATCTCGGTCGCTTCCTGACCAATGATGTGCGCCCCGATCACTTCCCCGTGCGGCTCGCCGAAGATCAGCTTCACAAACCCGTCGCTCTCACCCACCGCCAGCGCCTTGCCGCTCGCCTGGAACGGAAACACCCCCACCTTGTACTTCAAGCCCTTCTCCTTCGCCGCACGCTCCGTCATCCCCACACTCGCCACCTGCGGCTGGCAATACGTGCACCCAGGGAACACATCCACCTTCTTCGGCTTGTGCGCCGTGAACATCCCGTCCACCGCCTGAATCGCCTCGAAACTCGCCACGTGCGCCAGCCACGGCGGCCCAATGATGTCCCCCGCAGCATACACGTCCTTCAGGCTCGTCTGATAACGCGCATCCGTCACCAGATACCCGCGATCACTCAACTTCGGCTGCTGCCCACCAGGCAGCACCGGCTTCACCCCGATCGCCACCAGACACACGTCCGCCTTCAGAACCTGCTTCACCCCATCCTTGCTCTCCACTTCAATCTCCACGCCGCTCCCGGTGTGCTTCGTCCCCACCACCTTCGTCGACGTCAGGCACTCAATCCCCTGCTTCTTGAAGCTCTTCTCAAGCGCCACACTCACTTCCGTGTCCTCCACCGGCAGAATGTTCGGCTGCATCTCCACCACCGTCACCTTCGTCCCGAACGCGTTGAAAAAATACGCAAACTCAATCCCGATCGCCCCAGCCCCGATCACAATCACTTCCTTCGGCTGCTGCTCCAGCACCATCGCATCCTTGCTCCCGATCACGACCTTGCCGTCAAACCCAAGACCCGGCATCTCCCGCGTCGCACACCCCGTCGCAATCAGAATCTTCTCCCCCTCAATCACACTCTTCGCCCCATCCTTCGCCGTCACCTCCACCTTCCCGCCACCCAGCAGCGCCCCGTTCCCGCGAATGTAATCCACTTTGTTCTTCTTGAACAGAAACTCAATCCCACCAGCCAGCCGGTCACTCACCTTCCGGCTCCGCCCAATGATCTTGCTCCAGTCATACGCCAGATTGTCAAAACTGAACCCGAACTCCCCACCCTTGTGCTTCAGCAGCTGAAACAACTCCGCATTCCGCAGCAGGCTCTTCGTCGGAATACAGCCCCAGTTGAGACACGTCCCGCCAGCACGGTCCGCTTCAACACAGGCCACTTTCTTTCCAAGTTGCGTGGCGCGGATGGCGCCAACATAGCCCGCCGGGCCGCCGCCGATGACGATGAGGTCGTATTTCATGTGATTTGTCAGTCAAGCCACGGCCCCTGCGGCCAAAGCTCACCTGCCTGATTCCATGACGGCACCGCCCGCGTTTGCAACCGGCGAAACGCCTTCCCCCCACTCAACCTCACCCCCAACCTCACGGCTGCACCCACGACTTCCACACAAACGCCTCAATCCCCACCTGGTTGAACCGCTTCCCGTCAGGCACCGGCCGCAACCGCAGCATGCACCGCGCCTCGCCCTCCCCATCTTCATTCACCTCCCCACGCCGCCGCGCCTGCCGGCACTCCGCCAGCAACTGCCGCGCCGCCTCGGAATCCGACTCGCAATACCCGTAACACGTCACCCGCTTCTCAGGATCAGTCATCTTGAACGCCATGTAACGGAACTTGTCCGGAAACGCCCCCTCATACTTGTCCGCAGGACTCACCGTCACCCGGAACTCCCCAGGCCCCTCAGGATTCCCCGTCACAAACTCCGTCCACGTCACCTCCGACCACGACACCAAGTGCTCCCAGTCAATCCGCGGCGCACCCCCATCCCTCGGCAGCTCCAGCCACACCTGCCGCCCCTTCACCGCATCCGCCTCAATCGTCGTAAACGCAAAATCTATCCCCGATCCCTCGAAATTACTCACCTCCTGCCAGTCAGTCGACACCGCAATCTTCCGCGGCGTCAGCAACTGACTCGCATAATACCGCTTCATCCGCTCCACCGTCACCTCCGGATGCCTCACCTCCTTCGCCATCACCTCAATCGTGTCCGCATTGAAAAACCGCGTCAGCGCCGCACTCGCCGCATCCACATACTCCCGCGACGGCTCTTCCTCCACCCCGCCACCCACCGGCTTCACCGCCGCCGGCCCGAACATCCCCTTCGCAATCATCAACCCCACCCCAACCCCCGACAACAACAGCACCACCACCGCAATCGACGCCGCACGCCGCAACGACGCCGGCCGCTCCTCCACATCCCCACTCCCACCCCACTCCCCCACATGCTCCGGCGACAAATCCGCCTCATGCCTCGGTGAAAATGCCGGCCGCCTCTCCGGCGCCACCCGAGGCCCACGCGCCCGTCCCTCCGACGCCTTCCCCTCCGCCGCTCGGTCCGACCCCGCAAACAACATCCCCCCGCCCGTCGCAGGCGTCGCCCCATCACGCCGCGCCGTCGGCAGCGTCACACTGAACTCCGCATCCCCACGCGCCGGAATCGGCTCCACCGGCCCAGCCGACACCGCCGCACGCGCCGACGCCTCCGCAGCCAACTCCCCAACCTCATGCCGCGGCGGCGGCAAATGCCCGCCCTCTCGCTTCGGCCTCCCCGCCGCCACCTGCTCACCAGTCGCCAAGTCCTCGACCTGCCGCCGCTCCGGCAAAACCGTCTTCTCCCGCCGCTCCCCACTCTCCTCCTCACCGACTCCCTGCCCGGGAGCCACCGCCATCGCCGCCAGCAAACGCATCGCCTCCCCACTCTCCATCCCCCGCCGCGTCGGCAACGCCGTCCCCTTCGCCCGCAACGGATCCACCGCCACCGGCTCCACCCCCTCACCCAGCGTCACCGGACCACTCCGGTTCAACCGAAACACCTTCCGCCCCGCCACCTCACCACCCGCCTCATCCTCCACCCGCACCCCGCGCACTTCCTCAAACACCACCGGCCCAGACGCACCACTCAAATCCCG
>CANHUG010000162.1 GCA_947462995.1 Verrucomicrobiales bacterium
GAGGAATTGAACCGGGTGTCGTGGCACATGCTGCAGACGCAGGAGGAAGTGGCGCGGCGGTTTTCGCATGAACTGCACGATGAGTTAGGTCAGTCGCTGGCGGCGGTGCGTGCGGGGCTGACGCGGCGGAGCACGGATGATCTGGAGTCGCTGCGGGCGGATTGCCTGCATCTGGTGGATGAATCGATTGCGAATGTGAGGGAGCTGTCGCAACTGCTGCGGCCGGTGATTCTGGATGATTTCGGGCTGGATGCGGGATTGAGGTGGCTGACGGAGAAGTACGCGCAGCGGGCTCACATTGAGTTGCGCTATGATTCGTTTGGGACGGGTCGGTATGCGGACGAGACGGAGACGCATCTTTACCGGATTGCGCAGGAGGCGCTGACGAACATTGCGCGGCATTCCGGGGCGACGGCGGTCCAAGTCAGGCTGGAGGAGAAGGCGGGATGGATTGAGCTGACGGTGGAGGACAACGGGCGAGGGTTGCCGGAGGGAGCGGGGAGTTCGTCGGCGAGCATCGGGATGATCGGGATGCGGGCGAGGGCGGAGCAGTCGGGCGGGGAGTTTGTGATCGGGCGTGCGGCGGCGGGAGGAGTTAGGTTGCGGGCGAGAGTGCCGGCGCGTCGGCATCCGGGGGTGGAGGTGGCGGTGATGTGAGGGGAGTTGGCGGGGGAATGAATGGCGGGGGAATGCGAGGGGGGAGAGGTATGTGAGTGATAGGAAGTGGCTTGGTCTTGGCTGGTGCGGTTGGTGAGGTGGGGCGTGAGCGGAGGAGGGGGAGTGTGCCGCCCCTGCCGGGGCGGTGATCTGTTGTTGTGTTAGACCGGTGGCTTTCGCCACCGGCTAATTTCTGTTAAGCCTTCGGCTTCATTGGTGTGGTGATCGAGGGGTGGGCCGCAGCCATAGAGTCTGATTTCCGTCAAGCCTTCGGCTTGAAGTGGTTATTTGAGGGGCCATTTGGAGAGGAGCCAGACGGCGACGGTGTGGTTGTTTTCGTGGATGATGCCGCCGCGGCGCTGGAGGGTTTGTTCCATGAAGCCGACTTCGAGGCGGGTGGAGTCGGAGAGTTTGCGGCCGATGCCGATGAAGGCGCGGTTCTGGTCGAAGTGGTTGCGGTAGACGTTGTCGCCGAAGTTGATGAAGATTTCGTCCCAGACGGGGACGTACCATTTTTTGTCAGCGGAGATGGGGATGGTGGTCCGGAGCATGTAGCGGATGCGGTTTTCGTAGCGCCAGCCGTTCTGGTGGTAGTTGCCGCTGGAGTCGGGGGCGAGGGTGCCGATGTTGCGTTGTTCGAGACGGACGCGGTGGGTCCAGTCGAGGCCGAAGGCCTTGTGATTGACGGCGACCTGTTCCCACCAGCGGTTTTCGGGGAAGTCGTCGGGGGCTGGGTAATCGCCGTAGGGGTAGGTGGTGACGTGGGCGTAGCCTGCGGTGAGGGTGATGTGAGGGTTGAGGGTGTAGTTGATGCCTGGGCGGATGAGGAGCTGCTGCCAGTCGGCGCCCATGTCGGAGAGGCGGAACTGGCTTTCGAGGTGGATGCCCCATTTGGTGTCGCCGAGAGGGTGATCGCCGACGTAGTTGAGCCAGAGGTTGCCGTTGGAGTCGTAGACGCTGGCGGCTGGTGCGGCGGCGGCTGAGAGGAGGAGGGTCGCGGCGGCGGCGAGCCACCTGGGAGGGTGCAGATTCATAGAGACAGGGGGTGTCTGGTTAGGAATGCGTGGTTGGGTTCAGGCGCGGCGGATGCGAGCGGCGAGCGGGTGAGCGGAGACTGGGAAGTGGTTATCGAGACCGTCGAGGATGAGCTCGCGGTTTTCGAGTTTCCAGTCCTGGGCCATTTCTTCCAGCTTCTTGAGGACCGAGTGGTCGATGAGAGTGGTTTTGGAGAGATTGAGGTTGAGTTTGGGGGTGTCCTTGAGGCTGAGGAGTTGTTTGCGGACGGGGAGCCAGTTGGAGAAGACGAGGGCGTCTTCGGCGTGGAGGGAAGTGTCGCCGGTGACTGGGTGCTGTTCGAGTTTGAGGCGTGGTTTGAAGAGATTGCCGAAGGAGACGCCTTGGGTCATGTGGAGGATCAGTTTGACGATGATGCCTGCGGCGATCCCGATGAGGAGATCGGTGGCGAGGGTGGCGATCAGGGTGATGAGGAAGACGGCGAGCTGGCCTTTACCGATTTCCCACATGTGGCGGAATTCTTTGGGGGAGGCGAGGTTGAAGCCTGTGAAGACGAGCATGCCGGCGAGTGCGGCGAGGGGGATCATGTTGAGGAGCCAAGGGACGGAGGCGACGAGGATGAGGAGGAACGTGCCGTGGAAGAAGTTAGCCCAGCGGGTGCGTGCGCCGTTGTTGCGGTTGGCGGAGGAGCGGACGATTTCCGAGATCATGGGGATGCCGCCGATGCAGGAGACGAGGGTGTTGGCGGCGCCGACGGCGAGGAGGTCGCGGTTGAGGTTGGTGCGGCGCTGCCATGGGTCGAGGAGGTCGATGGCTTTGGCGCTGAGGAGGGATTCGAGGGTGCCGACGAGGGAGAACATGACGATCCACTTGAGGCCGACGGCGGAGAGGACGCCGGAGAAGTCGGGGTGTTTGATTCCGCTGAGCATGTTGAGCGGGAGGGAGACGAGGTTCTTGGGGCCGACGGTGTATTCGTGGCCCTGGAACTGGTACATGTGCTGGTGGGCGATGTCGAAGTAGACGGCGAGGGGTGTGGCGACGAGGAGGACGAGCATCGGTCCGGGGATGGCCTGGACGATTTTGTGTTTGATGAAGAGACGGCCGAAGAGGAGGAGGAGAGCGATGCCGCCGATGAGGGCGATTTCCGGGTTGAGGTGGGCGATGCTGTGGGGGATTTCGGCGAGGAGTTCGAGGGGTTCTTTGGCGTGAGCGGCGACGCCGAGGGCGACGTGGATTTGTTTGGAGATGATGATGATGCCGATGGCGGCGAGCATGCCGTGAACGGCTGCGATGGGGAAGAATTCGCCGAGGGTACCGAGTTTGAGGGCACCGAAGAGGATCTGGATGAGGCCGGCGATGACGCCGACGGCGAGAGCGCCTTCGTAGCCGAGTTCCTGGACGGAGCCGAGGACGATGACGATCATGCCTGCGGCGGGGCCTTTGATGGTGAGTTCGGAGTTACTGAGGAAGGGCGTGAGCATGCCGCCGATGACGGCGGTGAAGATGCCTGCGATGGGCGGGACGCCGGAGGCGACGGAGATGCCGAGGCAGAGCGGGAGGGCGATGAGGAAGACGAGGAAGCCTGAGAGGAGGTCGTTTTTCCAGAAGGAGGCGAGGCCTGAGAGATTCCCGACGGGGACGGGTCCGGCGGGCACGGATGGTGCAGGGGATGGATGAGACATGGTGGATTCAGGGAACAAGGACAATGACGCATGCCGGGATGTGGAATCCCATAGCCTCTGCGGGGTAAATCCGGACCCTTTGGCGGGGGTCCCCCCGGGAGGGTACGCAATACCCCATGGGGAGGGGATGGCGCTGGGTGGTGGGCGTGGGCTTTATTGTGGAGCTTTGAAGACCGACCATACCAGCCATTCAGCCGCCAGTCCGCGCGAGGCCCTGCGCCATGCGGTCGATCATGCCGCTCATTATCTTCCGGCGCAGGGTCCGATTGGGGTGTTCATTCACCACAACACGCTGCATGCGTTTCAGCACATGAAGTTCGAGGAGGCGGTGCTGAAGGCGGCGCGGGAGTTTGGAGCGGAGCCGTACATGAAGGAGGAGGCGTATCAGAAGGACCGGGCTCGTGGGCGGATTGCGGATGAGGATGTGCGGGTGGTGGTGCGTGCGGAGCCTGATGCGGTGATTATTCCGGGGCGGCTGACGCGGCATGAGTTGCGGACGGCGATGCTGACGCCGGGGGTGCGGGAGGCGGAGGCGAGGACGCTGGCGTGGCATCTGGAGGAAGGCGGGTGGCTGACGTCGTTCCGGAATGATTTGAGTGCTGTGGTGAAGGCTGGTCTGGCGGGGGACAATCCGCGGGCGTTGTGGGAGGCGTGTGTGGGGAGGATTCCTGCGGCGGTGCCCTGCGAGGCGGGGCGGGTGAGGCGGCCGGCTGAGGCGGTGATGATTTCGAAGGGTTTGAACATGGATGACTATGTGCATCCGCCGCTGATCCGGCTGACGGGTGCGTATGTGGACCAGGGGATTGCGTATTGGCCGATGCCGATGCGGGAGCTGGGGCTGCTGCGGGCGGCGCGGCGGATCATGGGTCAGGGGATGTCGTTGTTTCCGGCGAATCTGGAGGGGATCGGGGAGGTGTTCCGGGCGCATGAGGCGGAGGGACTGGATGCGGAGGACGTGGCGCTGAGGATGTTAGGTGAGCTGGGGGTGCCGCAGGAGGAGTGGGAGGATTATGTGGTGGCGGAGCTGCTGCCGCTGGCTGGGTGGGCGGGATTGATCCGGAAGCTGGAGGAGGATCCGTCGCTGGCTCCGCACGACCGGGTGCGGTGTTCGCTGCTGGAGTTTCTGGCGCTGAGGTTGTGTTATACGGTGACGGCGCTGCGCAATCTGGCTGGAGAGAGCCGGTCGTGGCGGGAGGTGAGGCGGAGGCCGGGGGTGGAGGCGGAGATGGAGGCGGCGGCGATGTTTGATGCGGCGCAGCTGATTGGGATGGGGAGTGCGGAGCTGCTGGCGCTGCCGGCGGTGAGTTTCGAGGCATTCCGGCGTGAGGTGGCGGCGTTCGGGAGTCTGGAGAGGCGGCGGCTGCTGCATGCGGCGTATGAGCGGCGGCATGAGCGGCAGATTCTTGTGCCGCTGGCGCGGCACCGGCGGATGCCGAGGTTAGTGCCTGAGAGTACGAGGCTGGCGGCGCAGGTGATGTTCTGCATTGATGAGCGGGAGGAATCGATCCGGCGTGCGCTGGAGGAAGTGGATCCGGAGATTGAGACGTTAGGGGCGGCGGGGTTTTTCGGGTGTGCGATTGACTATGCGGGGATTGACGATGCGGGCGGGGTGGCGTTGTGTCCGGTGGTGGTGAAGCCGGGGCACGAGGTGAGGGAGGTGCCGGTGGGGGAGCATGCGGGGATGCAGGAGAAGCGGCAGGCGCTGCGGAGGATTTGGGCGAAGGTGGCGCAGAACAGTTATGTGTCGTCCCGGTCGCTGGTGCGGGGGTGGGTCAGCACGGCGTGTCTGGGTTTTCTGTCGATTTTTCCGCTGACGCTGCGGGTGCTGCGGCCGTCGGTGTATGCGCGGTTCATGGAGCGGATGAACCGGTTGTTTCTGCCGGAGCCGCGGACGGAATTGGCGTTCATGAGTGATGACGAGGCGTCGCGGCAGGCGACGTCCGGGTTGCTGAGCGGTTTTTGTACGCCTGAGAAGGTGGAGCGGGTGGCTGGTGTGTTAGGGTCTGCGGGGCTGCATGCGGGGATGGCGCGGGTGGTGGCGGTGCTGGGGCACGGGTCGACGACGCTGAACAACCCGCATGAATCGGCGTACAATTGCGGGGCGTGCGGCGGGCGGAGTGGTGCGCCGAACGCGCGGTTGTTTGCGGCGATGGCGAATCGTCCGGCGGTGCGTGAGGGGTTGCGGGCGAAGGGGATTACGGTGCCTGAGGACACGTGGTTTGTGGGCGGGTACCATGACACATGCAGTGATGGGATTCAGTGGTTCGATCTGGATCTGGTGCCGGCGAGTCACCAAGGGGATCTGGCGCGGCTGCAGGCGTCGCTGGACAAGGCGCGGGCGTTGAGTGCGCACGAGCGGACGCGGCGGTTTGAGGCGGCGTCGCCGGATTTCGGGCCGGAGGAGGCGTTAGTGCATGTGCGGGAGCGGTCGGAGCATTTAGGGGAGCCGCGGCCGGAGTACGGGCACGGGACGAATGCGGTGTGCATTGTGGGGAGACGGGAGCAGACGCGCGGATTGTTTTTTGATCGGCGGGCGTTTCTGGTGAGTTATGATGCGACGCTGGATCCGAAGGACGAGGCCCTCGCGCGGGTGCTGGGGGCAGTGATTCCGGTGTGTGGCGGGATCAGTCTGGAGTATTACTTTTCGTTTGTGGACAATGAGGTGTACGGGTGCGGGACGAAGCTGCCGCACAATGTGACGGGGTTGGTGGGGGTGATGAACGGGTATCAGGGGGATTTGCGGACCGGGTTGCCGCTGCAGACGGTGGAGATTCATGAGCCAGTTAGGATATTGTTTGTGGTGGAGACGACGCCGGAGCGGCTGATGAAGGTGGTGAAGGCGAATCCTGAGCTGACGGAGTTTGTGGAGAATCACTGGATCCGGGTGGCGACGATGGATCCGGCGAACGGTGCGATTCAGGTGCTGCGGGCGGACGGGACGTTCGAGCCGCTGACGGGCGATGACGAACCGCTGCCGCAGGCGGCGACGTCGCGTGATTACTACCGGGGGCGGATGGAGCATCTGCCGGTGGCGAGGATTGGGGCGGCATGAACCAAAAAATGATATCCTGACATGTATTCCGAGAAACTATTGAGTGTGCTGGTGGCGGTGCCTGGGGTGGTGGTGCTGATGCTGAGTCTGAGCTGGCTGTTCGGGTTGGCGCTGGCGGAGCGGACGATATCGCGGGTGACGAAGGCGGTGTATGCGCTGCTGATTGTGACGGCGGTGCTGCTGGTGCTGAGCCTGTGGCGCGGGCATGTGGATTCAGTGACGATGTTTGCGGGTCACTGGTTCACGGTGGGGGATTACGGGTTTGATGTGGTGCTGCTGGCGGACCGGTTGTCGGTGCCGTTTGCGCTGCTGACGGTGGTGCTGGCGGGGATTGTGGGGGCGTTTTCTGTGAGGTATCTGCATCGGGACCCTGGGTTCTTCCGGTTTTTCCTGCTGCTGCATCTGTTCACGCTGGGGTCGTTGCTGGTGTTTCTGGCGGGGTCGCTGGATCTGCTGGTGGCGGGGTGGGAGCTGGTGGGGATCACGTCGGTGCTGCTGGTGGGATTTTTCCAGTATCGGCGGGATCCTGTGAAGAATGCGCTGCGGGTGTTTACGACGTACCGTGTGGCGGACTTGTGCATTCTGATCGCGATTTTTGTGGCGCATCATTCGTTCGGGGCGGCGTCGTGGGCGGCGATGTTCAGTGGGACGTGGCCTGAGGCGGAGAATCTGATGCATGGGCCGGCGGCGACGGTGCTGGCGGTGTTGCTAGTGCTGGCGGCGTCGGGGAAGTCGTCGCAGGGACCGTTTTACGGGTGGTTGCCGCGGGCGATGGAGGGACCGACGCCGTCGAGTGCGGTGTTTTACGGGGCGATTTCGGTGCATGCGGGGGCGTATCTGCTGCTGAGGGCGGAGCCATTGATCAGGTCGTCGATGGTGGCGACGGTGGTGCTGGTGACGATCGGGCTTGGGACGGCGTTTCTGGGGACGCTGGTGCACCGGACGTGTGCGGATGCGAAGACGTCGGTGGCGTATGCGTCGCAGACCCAGTTGGGGCTGATTTTTGCGGAGATCGGGTTTGGGTGGACGACGATGGCGCTGGTGCACATAACGGGGCATGCGGTGCTGCGGACCCTGCAGTTTCTGCGGACACCGTCGATGCTGCGGGATTATCACCGGCTGCATGCGGCGTCGGGCGGGAATCTGGATCCGACGGGTAGTCATTATGAATCGATCCTGCCGGCGCGGGTGCAGCACTGGCTGTACCGGTTTGCGCTAGGGAGAGGTTTTTATGATTCGGTGGTGGACCGTTTTGTGGCGGCACCGGTGCTGAGGGTGGCGAAGCTGCTGGGGGTGTTTGAGCCTGCGGCGGCTGCGGTGCCTGAGTTGAAGGCCGAGGATGAGAAGAGGGCGAGTGTAACTGTTGAGATCATATGAATGAGCTTTTTCTGCCTTATCTGACTGCCGGGGTGGTGACGCCGCTGGTGGTTGCGTTGATGGTGCCTGGACAGAGTGAGGGCCGGAGGCGCGTGACGGCGCTGATGGCGGCTGGGTTTTCGGCGCTGTGTTTTGCGGTGGCCGGGGGAACGTCTGGGGGAGTGGCGGTGGTGGATCCGCTGATTCCGTGGCTGACGAGCGGGCCATTGACGGTGCTGCCGCTGGTGTTTTATGCGCTGATGACGGTGGCAGTGCTGCTGATGGCACCGAAGCGGGATGCGGACGGGTCGTTTCTGGCCGGGGTGCTGATATTGCTAGGAGGGACGTCGCTGGCGA
>CANHUG010000163.1 GCA_947462995.1 Verrucomicrobiales bacterium
TACACGGCGAAGCCTGATCCGAAGCTGTTTCCGGCGTTTTACTACGGGCAGAACGGGAAGCGGACGCTGCATGCGCCGATGTTAGTAGAGGCGCTGCTGTTGTTCGAGACGGTGCTGGTGGAGGACCGGAGTGTGATGGATTTCATCGATCCGGGATACACGTGGGTGAATCTGAAGCTTGTGAAGCATTACGGGTTGGAGGAGGTGTGCGGGGCGAAGATCCGGGAGCTGAATCTGCGGATGAACAGCAGTGACGACCTGAAGGATCAGCAGATGAACAATGTGTGGTGGCGCACGAAGCTTCCTGACAAGACGCGCGGGGGGTATCTGACGATGGCGGGGCCGCTGACGGTGACGTCGCTGCCGGTGCGGACGAGTCCGGTGAAGCGAGGGGCGTGGCTGCTGGAGAGTATTTTCAACCGGCCGCCGCAGGAGCCGAAGATTGCGTTTGTGCTGAAGGAAGCGGAGCGGCCGTCTGATGAGAAGGAGAGTGTGCGGCAGCGGTTCGAGGCGCACCGGAATCAGGCGGCATGTTATTCGTGCCATGTGCGGCTGGATCCTCCGGGGTTTGCGCTGGAGGCATTTGATCCGGTGGGGTCGCGGCGCAAGCTGGATGCGGGTCAGCCGGTGGACGCGCGGGGTGAGTGGCACGGGCAGCCGTTCAACGGGCCTGCGGAGTTCAAGGCGGCGGTGGTGGCGCACAAGGAGGAGTTTGTGCGCGGGTTCATCGAGCATGTGCTGAGTTATGCGCTGGGGAGGGAGCTGGAGCTTTGCGATCTGCCTGCGGTGGAGGAGATCGAGGCGGCGGCGGCGGCGGATGGGTGGCGGCTCAGCAGCATTCTTTCGGCAGTGGCGACATCCTATCCATTCCGCAACACACGCACTCAATGAATACTCCGCGAACGACTGTTCTATCCCGCCGGACGCTGCTGAGGCGTGCGGGCGTTGCCATGGCGCTGCCGTGGCTGGAAGCGATGATGCCGCGCGGGGCGCAGGCGGCGGGAGGGGAGGGCGGGCCACCGTTGCGGGCGGCGTTTCTGTACACGCCTAACGGGTACAACCAGGCGACGTTTCTTCCGAAGCGGACGGGACTGGGGTTTGATCTGCCGGCGGCGCTGGAGCCGCTGGCGGGGGTGCAGGACGAGGTGACGCTGATCACGGGGCTGGACCGGGTGTTTGTGGGTGGCACGGGGGTGCATGCGCAGTGCGGGTCGTGCTGGATGAGCAGTTCGCCGCCATCGGAGACGCTGGATGGCGGTTTTCCGACGAACACGACGCTGGATCAACTGATGGCGCGGGAGATGGGACGGGACACGGCGCTGCCGTCGCTGGAGCTGAGCTGCAATGATTTCACGGACAACAAGGAGACGCGTTATTATGAATGTGTGTCGTGGGTTGGTCCGGGCTATGCGGCGAACACGGAGAAGAATCCGCGGGCGGTATTCGGGCGGTTGTTCGGCGGGGCGGGAGGAGGGTCGGCGAGGAGTGTGCTGGATGTGATTCTGGCGGATGCGAAGCAGTTGAGCGGGCGGTTGGGGCGCAGTGATCAGGTGAAGATGGAGGAGTATCTGGAGAGTGTGCGGGCGACGGAGCGGCGGATTCAGCTAGCAGAGAAGGCGGCGGGGCGGTTGAAGGGGGTTCCGTTTCCCGAGCCTGCGGGGATTCCGGAGGACCGGGGGGAGTATCTGCGGCTGATGGCGGATCTGTTCGTTTTCGCGTTTCAGCAGGACCTGACGCGGGTGGTGTCGCTGATGGTGGATCCGGAGCGCTGGGACAGTCCGCGTTATTACCACGGGGTGTTCGACAAGCCGCAGAATCACCATGTTCTAACGCATACGAAGAGCGCGGAGGCGAAGGCGGCGATCACGAAGATCGACCGGTTTCATGTGCAGTTTTTTGCGGAAGTGGTGGCGCGGATGAAGGCGGTTCCGGAGGGCGAGGGGACGCTCCTTGATAACGCGATGGTCTGTATGGGCAGCGGGATCAGCGACGGCGGGGATCACAAGTACAGCAATCTGCAGGTGCTGCTGGCGGGTCGGGCGGCGGGGGCGCTGACTCCGCGGGGGCATTTGAGGTACGATGGGGACCGGCCGCTGGCGGATTTGTGGCTGACGCTGGGGCGCGCGGCGGGGCTGAAGCAGGAGCGGTTTGCGGACAGCAAGGGGGTGCTGAAGGAGTTGGGGTAGGAGGGAGGGGGGATTTGAGATTTGAGATGGCGGGTGGGGAGATTGACGAAGGAGGGGATGGGAGGCCTAGGAGGCCTGGTGTTGTGTGATGCGACCGGTGAGGTCTGGTGGGGCGCGGAAGATCATGGCGCGGCCTCGTTTGCCTTTTGTCAGGAGGCCGAGTTCGGCGAGGCTGAGGAGGTCGCGTCTGGCGGTGTCATAGGCGGAGCGGTGACTGTTCTGATGGGCCTCGATGGTGTAGATGGTGCCGGGATGGCGCAGTGCATGGGTGATGAGTGCGACCTGGCGGTGGTTCAGGGTATCCCAGTTTCGCAGGAGGGATTCGCCTTCCTTGAGGGTCGAGGTCTTGCGGCTGATGCGGGCGTGGAGGTTTTCAATGGCTCGCTGGATGACTTCGGTCTGGTGGGCGATGAAGTAGGTGAGGTCGTTGGCGTCTGTTTCGGTGTAGAGGAAGGCGCGGTAGTAGGCCGCGGGTGCCTTGCGCAGGATGTCCGAGATGGAGATGAACTCGAACAGCGAGTAGTTCTGGCGGAGCATCGCCCAATAGAAGAGTGCTCTGGCGGTGCGGCCGTTGCCGTCGACGAAGGGGTGATCGTAGCCGAGCCAGAAGTGCAGGATGATCGCCCTGATGGCAGGGTGGATGAAGGTGTCAGGAAGGTGGCCGTTGGCGAAGGCGCACATGGCTGTCATACGTGCCGGGAGGCTGTCCGCGGGCGGAGGGGTGTGGAACACCTCGCCGGTGTCATCCTCGACGGTGATCTGTTCGTCGGCGCGCCTCAGGCGTCCCGCGGCGGCGGGATTGTCGAGGGTGTCGTCGGTCACGAGCTGGTGAATCTCGAAGACGAGGTCCGGCGTCAGGGCCATGTGCTTGAGGGCGACGATCCGCTGCATTGTCTGGTAATTGTTGAGGATCATCCGCTCGCTTTTGTCGCGGGGCGGCCTGCCGGCTCGCAGCATTTCTTTGGCGACGTCCCGAGTGGTCATGGCGCCTTCGAGCTGACTGGAGGTGATGGCCTCGTGCATGAGGCTGCCGATGGTGTATTGGTCCTTGGTGTGTGGATTGGTCAGAGCGTCCGGCATCGCGAGGTTCCAGCCGGTCCCGACGTCGATTTCGTGCAATTGCCGGGTGACGGCATCGGTGAGCATGAACTGGAAGGGATTGTCCGCGGCGTCGAGGAGGGGGACGGCTTTCATCTGAGGCAAGCGACTGATTTTCAGGGCAGCCCACCATTCGGCGTGCGTGAGTCCCTCTGGTGCGGGGAGCCGCCGCAGTTTGTCCCAGTGGATATGATCCTGTGGGGCGGGCTTTTCCAACAGGGGGGCGGTCTTTTCGAAAAAGTGCGGGTTCTGCCGGATGAGCCGCCGGAAATCCGGGGGTGTGGCGGGCATTTTCATGGGAAGTACCGAGGAATTACTGTTTCAGGAGAAATTGGTAATTAGGGCGGCGGGGATCGGGAGGCAACTACCGATTTCGGATGAATTGGTAGTTGGTTGGTAGTTGAGGGCGGGGGATGGGGGATGGGGGGATTTGAGATTTGAGATGGCGGGTGGGGAGAGTGGAATCGGGCAGATCGGGTGGATTGGATGGGGGTGTGGGCTTCCTGCGGTTCCGACGGTGCTGCCGTTGGTGGGGATGGCGGAGGAGGGGCGGGGGAGGGTCGGGATTTCTGGTGCCAAATTAGTTCCAGGAATTTGGGCAAAAGGGTGCCATTTCGTGGATTTCGGGGCGATTCCGGTGATTTTCCGGAAAGCTGGGGGATTGTGGCGGATCCCTTGATTTTCAGCGAATTAGCTGGAGCCGGTGAGCGGATTTGAACCGCTGACCCGCGCATTACGAATGCGCTGCTCTACCACTGAGCTACACCGGCGTGGGTTTGGAGGATGGGAGTATTGGGGGAGGGGGTGTGGTTTGTCAAGGGGGCTGGTATCATTGTCCCTTGCGTGTGGCTGGGGTGCTTTCTATAAGCGGCGGGTCTGATGAGTGAAGCGATCTTATTCCAGCGAGTGACGGTGGTTCCCGGAGACGGGACGCCGGTGCGGGAGGCTGATGTCGAGTGGCGGGAGGGACGGTGGCATTTTCCGGTGGCTGGCGAGGCTGTGGGGGCAGGGGTGCGGGTAGTGGCTGGTGAGGGGAAGGTGTTGCTGCCTGGGTTGTTTGATCTGGAGGCGCATTTGCGGGAGCCTGGGCGTGAGGATGCGGAGACGGTGGCGAGCGGGACGGCGGCGGCGGTGAATGGGGGGTTTACGGGATTGCTGATGATGCCGGACACGATGCCGCCGGTGGACAACGGTGGGATGGTGCAGAGTGTGATGGAGGTGGCGGCGAGGGAGTCGCGGATTCCGGTGGTGGTGGCTGGGTGCCTGAGCAAACAGCGTGCGGGGGAGGAACTGGCGGAGATCGGGGGGATGGCGGAGCGCGGGGCGGTGATGATTACGGATGCTGGGGAGGCGGTGCACAATCCGCTGCTGTTGAGGCGGGCGCTGCAGTATTCGCGGGACATTGGGATTCTGGTGGCGACGTGCGGGGATGTGAGGGAGTTGTCGGCGGGTGGGACGATGCATGAGGGCGGGGTGTCGTGCAGTCTGGGGCTGCCGGGGTTGCCGGCGTGTGCGGAGGAGATCGGGATCGCGCGGGACATCCGGCTGGCGCAGAGTTGCGGGAGTCGGGTGCATGTGCTGCAGGTGACGACGGCGCGTGGGGTGGAGACGGTGAGGCGGCACAAGCGTGAGGGAGTGGCGGTGACGGCTGGGGTGGCGGTGCATCATTTGTTGTTCACGGATGCGGATGTGGGGGATTACGACACGTCGTTCAAGGTGAAGCCGCCGTTGCGGCCTGCGGCGGACGGGGAGGCGCTGCTGGCTGGGCTGGTGGATGGGACGCTGGATGTGCTAGTGACGGCGCATGCGCCGCGGACGGCGTTTGAGAAGGAATGTGATTTTGCGTCGGCGCCGTTCGGGATGACGGGATTGGAGACGGCGCTGCCGGCGTTGCACGAGCGGTTTGTGGCGAGCGGGCGGCTGAGTTGGGAGACGCTGGTGGAGCGGTTCAGCGGGGGGCCGCGGCGGCTGCTGGGGTTGCCGGTGCCGGTGATTGCGGAGGGGGCGGTGGCGGATGCGGTGTTATTTGATCCGGGAGCGGAGACGGTGGTGGATCGTGAATTTCTTTGCAGCAAGAGTGCGAACACGCCGTTTCTGGGGAAGCGGCTGCGGGGACGGGTGGCGATGGTGATGCTAGGAGGGGAGAATCTGCTGGAACGACTCTGACCAAACATCTGACATGCGATACCTTGACAAACTCCGTGCCCGCATTGCGGCGACAGGCAGCAATCTCTGTGTGGGACTGGATCCGAGGCCCGGGCTGACGGGTGAACCGGTGAAGGATTTCTGTCTGCGGGTGATCGAGGAGACGGCTCCGCATGCGGCGTGCTTCAAGCCTAACAGTGCGTATTTCGAGGCGATGGGGTCGCGAGGGGTGGCGATTCTGGAGGCGGTGATTGCGGCGGTGCCCCGGGACATTCCGGTGATTCTGGATGCGAAGCGGAGTGATATTGGTGAGACGCAGCGGTATTATGCGCAGGCGGCTTTCGAGGCAATGGGGGCGGACGCGGTGACGCTGAATCCGTTTCTGGGATTTGATTCGATCGAGCCGTTTCTGGCGTGCGAGGGCCGGGGGTTGTATCTGCTGGCGGTGACGTCGAATCCGGGGGCGGAGGACATTGAGAAGCAGCGGCTGGCGGACGGTCGGCGGGTGTTCGAGCTGGTGGGGGAGATGGCGGACCGAGCGGCGGGAGCGCCTGCGGACGTGGGTTTTGTGGTGGGATTGACGAATGCGGATCCTGACATTCTGCCGCTGCTGCCGGATGCGCCGCTGCTGGTGCCGGGGTTAGGGGCGCAGGGGGGTGATCTGGCGGCATTGCGGGGTTCGGGGCGTCGGGCTCCGGCGCTGGTGAATGTGTCGCGCGGGATTCTTTATCCGAGCGATGGTTCGACGCCTGGGGAAGCGGCGGCGGAATGGCGGGCGCAGATTGCGGCGGCGCTGGGGAAGTGAGGGGGGCGACGTCGTTGGGGTTGTGGGAATGCGGAGACGGAAACCCCGGGTAACGCGTTGCGCCACCCGGGGGTCCTATGGATATTGATCGACCGTGCCTGCCGGGACGGTTCCAGTGGGGCGTGAACGAGGTTATTTGGTGGCTGGGGTGGCGAGGAAGCGGACGGCGTTTTCGATGACGCGGAGAGGGGTGGGCTGAGTGAAGACTGGATAGGATTCGTGGCCTGGGCGGAAGTAGAAGACGCGGCCGCTGCCGATGTTCCAGAGACAGCCGCTGCGGAACCATTCGCCTTTATCCCAGCGTTCTTCGAAGATGACGGCGTCGGGTTTGGGGACGTGGAAGGGTTCGCTGTACATCTCGGTTTGGGAGATGTCCCATTTGGCGGGGAGGCCGGAGGCGATGGGGTGATTGGGGAGGAGAGTGGTGACGTGGCTGGGAGCGCCGTCGGGGCGGTAGGCGGGGAAGACGCAGGCAGGGAGGGTGAGCTGCCATGAGGTGTCGCCGGTTTTTTCGAGGAACGGGGTGAGTCGGGCGTCCGGTTTGACGCCGACGCCGATGCATTGTTCGTTAGTGGAGGTGATGGTGGCGGCGGCGCGGAGGTTAGCGGGGATGGAGGCGCTGGCGTCGGTGCGGGCGCGTTCCTGCATGAGGCGGACGAAGGGGCGGGACCAGTGAGCGGAGTGGAGGGCGACGAGGGAGAGGCGGCCTGTGAGGACGCGTTCGACGACGCGTTCGACGCTGGCGACATTGACGGCCTGGTGCTGGACGTGGCCCCACCAGACGATGACATCGGTCTTGTCGAGGGTGGCGGAGTCGAGGCCTTGTTCCGGGGATTTGAGATTGACGGATTTGACGGTCAGGCCGGGGAGGGTGGCGAGGTGAGCGGCGATGGTTTCGCCGAGGAACTTGTCGCCGTAGGCTTTTTTCTGTTCTGGCTGTTGTTCGTCCCAGACGAGGACGCGGACGGGGTCGGCGGCGGTGGCTGGGGTGGAGAGGGCGCAGGCGAGGAGGAGGGAGGAGAGGAGAGAGCGCGGATGCATGGCGGGGGAGGTTTAGGGAACGTTAGGAGATGGGTGGGAGGGAAAGGTCAGGCGATGAGGTCAATGATGGGATTGCCGCTGGAGATCATGAGGGGGCGGCCCTGGGCGTCGGTGACTTCCGAGCGTGGGTCAATGCCCATGAGGTAGTAGATGGTGGCGGCGATGTCGTCGGGGGTGACGGGATTTTCTGCGGGTTTGCTGCCGGTTTCGTCGGACGCGCCGTAGACGAAGCCGCGTTTCACGCCGCCGCCGGCGAGGAGGACGGAGTAGCACTGGGGCCAGTGGTCGCGGGAGGTGCTGGCGTTGATTTTGGGGGTGCGGCCGAATTCGCCCATCCAGACGACGAGGGTTTCGTCGAGCATGCCGCGTTGTTCGAGGTCGAGGAGGAGGGTGGGGAGGGTTTGTTCGGTGATGGGGAGGTGGTACTGTTCGATGATGGGGAACATGCGGGTATTGTTGAAGCCGTGGGTGTCCCAGCCGCCCTGGGTGGTGCTTTGGCCGCCGATGCTTTCGCTGAAGTAGCAGGTGATGAAGCGGACGCCGCTTTCTGCGAGGCGGCGGGCGAGGAGACAGCCCTGGCCGTAGGTGGAGCGGCCGTAGCGGTCGCGGATGGCTGGGGGTTCTGCGGAGAGCTGGAAGGCGTCGCGGACGCGTGGGCTCTGGAGCATGGCGAGGGCTTTCTGGTAGTACTCGTCGAGGCCGCGGGCTTCTGCGCTGTAGTCCATGAGGCGGCTTTGGGAGTCGATGAACTGCTGGAGGCCGCGGCGGTGGTGGAGGCGGTCCATGGAGAGGCCCTGGGGGAGGCTGAATTGCGGGAGGTTGAA
>CANHUG010000164.1 GCA_947462995.1 Verrucomicrobiales bacterium
GGGGCGCGGATTTATGCGGAGTTGATCGGGTATGGGGTGAGTGCGGATGCGAATCACCTGAGTGCGCCGTCGCCGGACGGGAGCGGGCCGTCGCGGGCGATGCTGATGGCGTTGCGGCACGGAAAGGTGAATCCTGAGGAAGTGCAGTATTTGAATGCGCATGCGACCTCGACGGGGTTGGGGGACATTGCGGAGACGAAGGCGATCAAGCTGGCGTTCGGGGAGTATGCGAAGCGCGGGTTGCTGGTGAGTTCGACGAAGAGCATGACCGGGCACCTGCTGGGAGCGGCGGGTGGGGTGGAGCTGGCGGCGAGTGTGCTGGCGATTCGGGACGGGATTATTCCGCCGACGATCAATCTCGAGGACCAGGATCCAGAGTGTGATCTGGATTGTGTTCCGAACCATGCGCGCGAGGCGAAGGTGGACGTGGCGATGAGCAACAGCTTCGGGTTTGGCGGGCACAATGCGACGGTGCTGGTGCGGCGGTTTTCGTGAGTTGGTGCCGCGCGGAGATTCCGGGGAGCGCGGTGGGATTTCTGTGGCGGCGGGTTGGCGGAGTGGGTTAGAGAAGGAAGTGACTGGAGTTGATCCGGGCGCTGACTTGTGATGACGTGCGATTTTTTTAGAGTGGTGGTTTCGCTGCTGGTGACGGTGGCGGTGAGTCGTGCGGAGACGGGTGAGGCTGCGGGCGTGTTCAGTCGGCAGCCGTATCTGCAATTGGCGACGCCGACGGCGGTGACGGTGGTGTGGAGGACGCGGGTGGCGATGAAGGGGGAGTTGAGGGTGCGGGAGAAGGGCGGGGACGGAGTTGTGAGGGTGCCTGTGGAGAAGATGACGGTGAGGCGGCTGGTGGAGGATGGGGAATCGAGTGCGGGGGCGAGAGCGCTGCATTCAGGGCCGCCGGGGACGTGGCAGTATGAGGCGACGGTGGGCGGGTTGAAGCCGGACACGGCGTATGGTTATGAGATTCTGGATAGGGAGAAAGTGGTGACCCCTGCGGATGGGAGTTGTGTGTTGCGGACGAATCCCGAGCCGGGGGCGGAGAGGCCGTTTTCGTTCTGGGTGGTGGGGGACAGCGGGACGGGGAGTGAGAGTCAGAAGGGGGTGCACCGATCGTTCAAGGCGTGGCGTGCGCAGGCGAAGCGGGACGTGGATTTTTGTGTGCATGTGGGGGACATGGCGTACCTGAGCGGTCGGGACGCGGAGTTTCAGTTCGGGTTTTTCGAGGTGTATGCGGAGACCTTGAGGGGATTGCCGTGCTGGCCGGCGATGGGGAATCATGAGGGGAAAACGTCGAGCGGCAAAACGGGGGTGGGGCCGTATTATGATGCGTATGTGACGCCGATGAAGGGTGAGGCGGGGGGATTGGCTAGCGGGACGGAGGCGTATTACTCGTGGGATTTCGGGCGGACGCACTTTGTGTGTCTGGATAGTTATGATCTGGAGGTGACGGCGGATGGGGCGATGGCGCAGTGGCTGAAGGCGGATCTGGAGAAGACGAAGGCGGAGTGGGTGATCGCGTACTGGCATCATCCTCCGTACACGAAGGGGTCGCATGATTCGGATGGTGAGTTGGATTTGACGGAGGTGCGGGAGCATCTGATGCCGATCATTGAGGCGGGCGGGGTGGATCTGGTGCTGACGGGGCACAGCCATGTGTATGAGCGGTCGTTTCTGCTGAACGGGGCATATGCGACGCCGACGGTGGCTGAGAATGCGGTGCTGGATGACGGGACGGGTGATCCGAACAACGGGGGCCCGTATCACAAAGTGCCGGGGTTGGTGGCGAACAGCGGGACGGTGCAGATTGTGGCGGGGCACGGCGGGCAGGCGCTGATGCGGAGGCATTATCCGAGTCCGGTGATGCGGAAGACGATTGCGGAATGGGGGTCGGTGCTGGTGGAGGTGAACGGGCGGACGCTGACGGCGACGATGCTGGATGTTCATGGGAAAGTGCGGGACACGGTGCAGGTGGTGAAGGATGCGAAGGCGGTGGGTGTGGGGATTGCTGAGCCGAAGGGTCCGGGGGAACCGGAGGGGCCGTATGAGTTGAAGAGCCGGGTGGTGGTGCCGGGGGCGGTGGAGCCGGGCGGCCCATGACGGGAATGTGGGCGGCGGAGGGAGCGGGCGGGAATTCCGCGAATTTGGGCGGATTTTCTGTGGCGTGGGTGGGTGCGCGGTCGTTGGTTGGTTGAGCGTCTGGAGTTCAACCGGGTGCTGACATTGCATGACACGCATACTTCTAAGTTCTGTTGTTTCGCTGCTGCTGACGGTGGCGGTGAGTCCTGCGCAGTCGGGTGGATCGGCGGGAGTGTTCAGTCGGCAGCCGTATCTGCAGCTGGCGACGCCGACGACGGTGACGGTGGTGTGGCGGACGCGGACCCCGATGACGCCGGAGGTGAGGGTTGGGTTGAAGGCAGGAGCGGCGGTGGTGACGGTTCCTTTGGAGAAGATGACGGTGCGGCGGCTGGCGGCGGATGGTGGGTCGAGCGCGGGGGCGAAAGTGCTGCATTCAGCGCCGGCGGGGACGTGGCAGTATGAGGCGACGGTGAGCGGGTTGAAGCCTGACACGAAGTATGTGTATGAGATTCTGGATGGCGGGAAAGTGGTGACGCCTGCTGATGGGAGTTGTGTGTTGCGGACGAATCCCGAGCCAGGGGAAGCGCGGCCGTTTTCGTTCTGGGTGGTGGGGGACAGCGGGACGGGGAGTGACAGCCAGAAGGCGGTGCACAATTCGTTCAAGGCGTGGCGTGCGAAGGGGAAGAGGGACGTGGATTTTTATGTGCACGTGGGGGACATGGCTTACAATTTCGGGCGGGACGCGGAGTTTCAGTTCGGGTTTTTCGAGGTATATGCGGATACCTTGCGCGGGTTGACGTGCTGGCCGGCGATGGGGAATCATGAGGGGAACACATCGAACGGGAGCACGGGAGTGGGGCCGTATTACGATGCGTACGTGACACCTGCGAAGGGTGAGGCCGGGGGATTGGCTAGTGGGACGGAGGCGTATTATTCGTGGGATTACGGTCGGACGCATTTTGTGTGTCTCGATTCGCACGATCTGCCGCGGAAGGCGGACGGGGCGATGGCGCAGTGGCTGAAGGCGGATCTGGAGAAGACGAAGGCGGACTGGGTGATTGCGTACTGGCACCACCCTCCGTACACGAAGGGGTCGCATGATTCGGACAAGGAGAAGGATCTGGTGGAGGTGCGGGAGCATCTGCTGCCGATCATCGAGGCTGGGGGAGTGGATCTGGTGCTGACGGGGCACAGCCATGTTTATGAGCGGTCGTTTCTGCTGAACGGGGCGTATGGGACGCCGACGGTGGCGGCGAACGGCGTGCTGGATGACGGGACGGGTGATCCGTTCAAGGGTGGTCCCTATCACAAGATGCCGGGATTGGTGGCGAACAGCGGGACCGTGCAGATTGTGGCGGGGCACGGGGGTCAGGCGCTGTCGCGGAAGGAGCATCCGAGTCCGGTGATGTGGAAGACGATCACGGAGTGGGGGTCGGTGCTGGTGAATGTGAATGGTCGGACCCTGACGGCGATGATGCTGGATGCGGACGGGAAGGAGCGGGACACGGTGCAGATTGTGAAGGATGCGAAGTCGGTGCCCAAGAAGATCGCGGTACCGAAGGCTCCGGGGGTGCCGGAGGGGCCGTTGAAGATGAAGAGCCGGGTGGTGGTGCCTGGGGCTGTGGTGCCGGACAAACCCTGACATGAGAGTGGCGCGGGGATTGGCGGGCGTGGTTGGGGTGTTGCTGCTGAGTGCTGGTGGGGAGTTGCGGGCTGATCCCGGGCATGAGGTGAGCATTGCGGAGTTGAGTGCGCAGATTGAGAAGACCCCGGAGATTCCGGAGTTGTACTATCAGCGGGCGGTGAATTACCGGGAGATCGGGAAAGTGGCGGAGGCGCGGGCGGATTTCGCGAAGGCGCTGATGCTGGGGCCCGGGTTTCTGCCGGCGGGACGGGAACTGGCGCGGATGGATGCGGAGGCGGGTAAGCGTGGGGAGGGGATCGAGCGGTTGAAGATGCTGCTAGCCGGGGCTCCGGCGGAGGCGGCGTTTCATGTGCCGGGCTGCTGTGCGGCGCTGGCGGATTTGTTATTGAAGGAAGGACGGAATGAGGAGGCGCTGGCGGCGGCGGTGAAGGGGATTGGGGCGTCGGAGGAGATCAGCATTGATCTGTATCTGTTCCGTGCGGAGGCGCAGCGTCGGTTGGGGAGGCATGAGGATCGGGTGCGGGATCTGGCGGAGGCGGCGGGGAAGCTGAAGAGCATTGTGCTGAGGATTGCGTGGATCGAGGCGCTGATTGATGCGGGTCGGACGACGGAAGTGCTGCCGGAGATCGAGGGGGAGATTGCGACGTGCCGGTTTCAGGCGGCGTGGCGGATCCGGCGGGCGCGGGCGCTGCTGAAGGTGCCGCGGAAGGAGGAGGCGATGGAGGAACTGGCGCGGGCGCTGGTGGAGATCGAGGCGAGATTGAGACCGGAGCGGCCGGATCTGACTTTGTTGTGCGAGCGGGCATTGATTTACGCGCTGACGGGGCGTCGGGCGGAGGCGGAGGCGGGACTAGCGGAGGCGCGGGAGCGGGGGGCGGACGGGTGGATGACGCGGACGCTGGAGGCGGCGCTAGCGGGGGCGGGGGCGGGAAGTGGTGGTGGGCGTTGAGTGGGATGGGGTGACCGGGGGGGATGCGGTGGAGCCGGTCGGTGCGTGGATGGTTTTTGAAATGTCAGTGTGATGGTGTCGGGGACGCAATGATCTTGGCTGCCACTGTGTGCCCGTGCGGAGACATCCATTATTGTGGATCTGGACAAGAATCCGAACCTGACGGGTATTTTCGAAAGCGGATTGCGTCCGCTCAATGTTATCGAAGGGAGGACGTCATGTAAGCGTGGCGGGGGTGAAAGGGATGACGAGACGGGAGCGGCCGGGTTGGGCCGGAGGGGGTGTTGCCAAGTTGCAAGACAGAGGTTTTTTTGAGGGATGGTGGGTGGTGCTTGCCTTGATGGTTGGTGTGGGGTGGGTGGTTGGGAAGTTTGAAAGGCGGTGACTTTGGGGAAGCGGAGCTTGGGGGCGAGGCGGAAAGGTTGTGGGGCTGAGGGGTGCGCGGGGGAAATTGAAAATAGTGAATAGTGAATAGTGAAAGTGTGCTTGTGGGGAGAGGGTGGGCGTGTTGGGAGAAGGCGAGTACAGAGCCTCGCGATTCCAGTGCTTGTTGTGAGGGGTGCTTGAACGGAGGGCGGGCCGCGCGCACTCCGTGCGCACCGAGAGCTGTGATGCTCCCAGCAGTCCAGAGCCTGCGGCGCTCTTGTTCGGAAGAGGGGCGGGCGGCGTTCCGGTGGTGTCGCTCGTGGACTCGCTCAACCGCCGGGTACAGGCTGGCATCCCTCCGGGATGCGCGTTTTTGTTGGGGTCGGTACCGGTGGTGTCGCTTTGCTAACCGCCGGCTAACAGCCGGAACCCCTGGCGGGGTTCTGGGGCAAGGAGACGGCGTTGTTGGGAGCCTTTCGGTTGGTCGGGCGGGTTGTCAGGAATTGGCGCGGATGGAGGCGGAGAGGCCGTGGGCGGCGAGGCCTTCGATTTCGCTGAAGGTGGAGATGAAGGGTTCGGATTTGCGGAGTGCGGAGCGGTTGAGACGGACGATGCTGGTGCGGCGCTGGAACTGGTCGACGGTGAGGCCTGGGAAGGATTTGCCTGCGCCGCCTGTGGGGAGCGTGTGGCTGGGGCCGGCGAGGAAGTCGCCTGCGGCGACTGGGCTGTAGTTGCCGACGAAGATGGCTCCGGAGGTGCGGATGAGGGGGATGAGTTTGCGGTCGTTGCGGACGACGAGGCTGAGGTGTTCGGGGGCCCATGCGTTGGCGATGGCGACGCCTTGAGCGAGGTCTTTGATGTGGACGAGGTAGCCGCCGGATTCGAGGGAGGCGCGGGCGATGTCGGCGCGCGGGAGGAGTTCGAGGAGACGGGCGACTTCCTTTTCGACGGCGCGGAGGAGTTTGAGGGATGGGGTGGCGAGGAGGACCTTGCTGTCGCGGCCGTGTTCGGCCTGGGCGAGGAGGTCGGCGGCGATGAAGTCGGGGCGGGCGGAGTCGTCGGCGAGGACCATGATTTCGCTGGGGCCTGGGAGGAGGTCGATGGCGACTGCGCCGAAGAGTTGGCGTTTGGCTTCGACGACGAATTTGTTGCCTGGGCCCATGATTTTGTCGACTGGGCGGATGGATTCGGTGCCGAAGGTGAGTGCGGCGATGGCGTGGGCGCCGCCGATGCGGTAGATTTCGGTGGCTCCGGCGAGTTGGAGGGCGAAGAGCATGGCGTCGTTGATGCGGCCGTCCGGGCCGCAGGGCGAGCAGACGACGATTTCGGGGACGCCGGCGGCTTTGGCGAGGGTGACCGTCATGATGACGGTGGAGATGAGTGGGGCGGTGCCGCCTGGGACGTAGATGCCGACGCGCTGGAATGGTTGATAGGATTCGCCGACGACTGCGCCCTGTTCATTTTTCATGTCCCAGCCTTTGCGGAGACTGCGTTTGGCGAAGGCGACGACATTGCGGCAGGAGGCTTTGAGGGCCTTTTTGACCTTTGGCGGGACGGATTTGGCGGCGGCGGCGACGACTTCCGGGGGCACGGCGAGGGAGTCGGGGGAGAGCGAGGCGTTGTCGAACTTGTTGGCGAAGTCTGCGACGGCCTTGTCGCCGCCTGAGCGGACGGTGTCGATGATGTTGCCGACGTAGGCCATGAGTTCCGGGGTGGGGATGTGGCGGCGGTCGAGCGTGAGGAGATCGGCGGCGAAGGTCGGGGATTTGTGGCTCAGGGTGTTCATGAGTGGGAAAGTGGGTGGGCGAGTGCCGCGTGAAGGGGATACGCTTGGCGGAGGCTGGGGCGGTGTCGAGAGGAAAGGAAATGTCGGGTTGGGGGGGATGAGGATTCGGGGTTTCGGAGTGAGTGGGAGTGGTGTTGGTGGCGGGGTGATGACGACGAACGAATTGAAGAAGCCCCGTTGGAAGCTGTTGCTGGTGATGATGGGGCTGCCGTGGCTTGGGTTGGCGGCGTTGAAGTTGGTGCCGGCGCTGGACCAGTACAGTTACATGGTGACGTTTGCGGCGATCGGGGCGGTGTTCGGGTCGTTGCTGCTGGGGATGGTGTGGTTGTGGTTACTGAGCCCGTTGTCGTGGCCGAAGCGGCTGATGGGGGTTGGGTTGGTGTTGCTGTGTGGCGGGTTGGTGGCGTCGATGGTGAGGAAGGACGGGCACATGGGGGATTTTCTGCCGCAATTGGCGTGGCGTTGGCAGCCGCGGCCGGGGGAGGGATTGGCACCGCTGGCGGTGCGGGCGGCGGGGGCTGAGCGGTTTACGACGGATGAGGCGGGGGATTCGCCGCGGTTTCTGGGGAAGGGCGGGACGAACGACAGTGAGGGAACTGAGCTGGCGAGTGACTGGCCGGCGCAGGGCGTGCGGGAGTTGTGGCGTCGGGAAGTGGGGTTGGGGTGGAGTGGGTTTGCGGTGGCGGGGGATTTTGCGGTGACCCAGGAACAGCGGGGCGAGGAGGAAGTGACGGTGGCCTATCACAAAGTGACTGGCGAGGTGCTTTGGGTGCATGCGGAGAAGGCGCGGTTTGAGGAAGCGATGGGAGGGATCGGTCCGCGGGCGACGCCGACGGCTTATGAGGGTCGGGTGTATGCGATGGGTGCGACGGGGATACTGGTGTGCCTTGACGGGAAGACCGGGGCGCTGATCTGGCGGAAGGAAACGCTAGGTGATGGCGGGCGGAAGAATCTGATGTGGGCGATGAGCTGCAGTCCGCTGGTGGTGGGGGACAAAGTGATAGTGACCCTTGGCGAGGGTGAGCGGACCCTTGCGGCGTTTGCGGTGGCGACTGGGGAGACGGTGTGGCGGAGCGGGCCGGATCGGGCGGGTTATGGGACCTCGATGATGGGGCAGCGAGACGATGGGGGGGAAGTGATCACGGTGTTTGCGGATCGGGTGACTGGGGTGGATCCGGGGACGGGTGAGGAGCGGTGGGAGTGGAAGGAAGGGTTCAAGGGTGCGCCGGCGAATGTGGCGAATCCGGTGTTTCTGGGGCCGGACC
>CANHUG010000165.1 GCA_947462995.1 Verrucomicrobiales bacterium
AACCCACGGCCCTCCCGAACCACCGCACTCCACGGATGATGCGTCCCCGCACTCTGCTCGTGCACCACCGCCCCAGTCCCCATGTCCACCACCGACACGCTGTCCGCCACTTTGTTCACCACATAAAGCAACGGCCGCTCCGGATGCCTAACCATCCCACGCGGCCCGCGCATCGCCCGCGACCCCGCACCCGACACCCGCAGATCCACCCGCCCCACCACTACCCCGTCCGCCGCCCTCACCCGCGCCACCCGGTCGGACGCGAACGCCGCCACCCACACATGCGCCCCGTCACCCTCGAATACCAGTGCCCGCGGCTCCGCCAGCGCCACCGCCCGCGCCGCCTCATCCGGCAGCTCCCCGCCATAACCGATCCCCGCATTCAGATCATGCACCGCCGCCACCCCCGCCCCGGGTTCCAGCACCGTCAGCCGGTGATCCGCAAAATGCCCCCGCAGCTCCGGCTCAAACCGCTTCTCATTCAATGCCTCCGTGTTCGCCACCCACAACCGCCCGCTCCCCGGCTGCACCGCCATCGCAAACAAATGCGTCCCCACTCCCCCATGCCTCCGCACCACCGCAGGCGTCCCCGCCACCCCGATCTCCATCACATCATCGTCCGCCACCGTCCACGTCACCCGCGCATCGTCCGCCCTCACAATCCGCGCCGTCGCCGGAGCCGTCGGCAAGCTCACATTCGTCGGCATCGGCTGCCCCCCGGCCTGCGCCGCCGGCAACACCGTCGTCCGATTCCCTGACAACAACGACGCCGCATACACCCCCGACCCATCCGCCTTCACCGCCAGCGCCCTCGGATACAATCCCGGCAGCGCCACCCGCGACACCATCGCCCGGCTCGCCGCATCATACACCCACACCTCATTCGACCGACCGCAACTCACCCACGCCCGCCCGCCCGCAAACACCACATCCCCCGGCTCATCCCCGCACGCCAGGGTCGCCACCGTCGTCATCCGCTTCAGCGAAATCACCGAAACACTGTCACTCGCCTCGTTCACCACCCACACCTCGTCATCCGTCCGCGCCATCACACTCACAGGCTCCAATCCCGTCTGCAATTCCGCCGTCAGCACCGGCCTCGCCGCCGCCTCCCCAGCAACATCAAACACCGAAAGCTTCGCATCCGCACCGTGCAGCACCAGCAATCGCGTCCCGTCCGGCGTCAGCGCCACGGGCCTCACCTGACGCGCCTCGAAATGCGCCGTCTCCTGCCCAGCCACACGCAGCGCCGCCACCACAGGCATCAGCAATCCCCAAATCACTCGGTTTCTCATCTTCATCATCGTTCAGTTTTCAGCGTTCAGTCTCCGTTCCCTTTGCTCCAGTCTCCGCTCCCGCCCATCCCATCCACGCACACCACCATCCCCGCCGCGCCGACAGCACCGCAGAAACCCGGAAGACATTGACCCGCACAAGTTCACTTTCATTCACAACATCAAAATCAGCTAGTCACTCTAAATCACCACTAAATCAGAGGAGGCCCGCTGCGCGCGCAGCACGGACGAAAAACCCGCAACGGCAAAACGCCCGTAGATCGCCGGTATCCAGACGGCGGCCGCACGGCAGCGGGACACTCCAGATCATTCCCAGTGCATGGATCCCCGGAAGCCCACCCCCCACACAGAACTGACACCCGGTCAGATCCCCTCACCCGCTTCCGCACTGGTCATCGGCACACAACCACTCAGGCGCACTCCGCCCGCAGCAGCATCATGCCGGAACCCAAGCCAACTCCCGTCTCGTCTCAGACGAACACAGGGCAGCCCTAGGCAATCCCTCGCGGCGGCGGCACCGGCGGCATCTCCCCACCGCGCCCGCTCCGCTCCAACACCTCAGGCAGCACCACCACTCCCTCCACAACCTCCGGCATCAGCGGCATGCTCTCATCCGCCAGCCAAATCACCTGCTTCGCCAGCCGCTCAATCGACTGCGGCAGCGGCGCGCCCGGTTCCCCCGGCTCGCTCTCCTTCCCCTCAGCCGCCGCAATCGCCACACACAGCGGACACGGATGCTCCCCATCAAAAGTCTCCTTCAATCCCTCGGCCACGCCCGACTCCGCAGTGTACGTCACCGCCATCCCAGCCCACGCCATCAGCTGCAGAAATCCCAGCGACCCACCGCACAAATGCAGGCAGCTCATCAGCACTAACAAAATCTGGCAGGCACGTTTCAATGGTTCAGGTTCGCTGCGGACTCGACACTGTGCAAACCAACGCTCCCGCATGCAACCACTTTTCACCAGCATCGTCGCTCACCGCTCCGACCCAGCCTTCGGCGCCCTCAGCAGCGGAATCGACAACTCCCGCAGCACCCGCGCATCCACCAGAAACGGTTCCTCGATCCCCGTCATCCTCCCATAACAATACGGAGCCGTCGGCCCCGCAGGCATCAGTGCCAGATCCAGCCGGACCGTCTCGTCATGCGACGCCCCGGGCGTCTCATCGTAAACCTCACGCACCACCTCCAGCGTCAACGCAGGCTTCTCCAGCGCCGCAGCCGCCGCAGGCCCGTCAGTCAGCCAGTTCCCCGCATGCATGCTCCCGGACCGGTTCGCCAGCGCCTCCGCCGCCGCAGGCACCAGCATCTCAGACACATCCCGCCCTTCACGCTCCGCCGTCCACTTGAACGTCAGCGGATCCATCCGCAACAACACCGCAGGCTCAGACCCCACCGCAATCCGCAGCGACCGCACCTGCCTCAATGACCACCCAGGCAAGGTCCGGCTCCGCCACTTCGCCGCCTTCACAGGAATCGCATACCCAAGCTCCGGCCCGATCGTGTACACAAACGGCTGCCCCAGAAAATTCGCATGCACCCGCCGCGACCCGTCAATCCCGATCCTCAGCGTCACACTGTTCCGCGGCGTCAACTCCGCAGGACTCTCCAGACTCCCGTTCGCAGCTATCCCGAACCGCAGCACAAATGCAGGCTTGTCAAGCCCGTACACCGCAGGGTCCGCTAGCGAATTCTCCGCAAATGCCAGAATCGGCGTCTCATTCACCGCCTTCACCAGCGCCTCCACCCGCTCCCCCGCCGCATCACTCCACTTGCCCCCGGCCAGCGGCCGCCACGACCATTTGTCCCCCACCCGCCGCAATTCCACAGATTCCCCCTCCACAAACTCGCACACCAGCGTGTGCACCAGCCCAGTCTCCATCGACGCCAGTTTCGTGTCCCGAAAATTGTCAGGGTTCTCCGCAATCGCCAGATCGTCCGCGATCTCCTGCGCCACCCGGAACACACAACGCCTCAGCCGGCTCCGACAGATTACCGTCCCCTTCCCGCCCGGATCAGGAAAAAATGCCAGCGCATCCGGCCGGCTGCCCGCAGGCCCCGTCAGCGTCACCTCCAGCAACGGCTTCTCCGCCGTCGCTCCTCCCGCGCTCTCTGCAGCAGGCAGCCATCCCGCCACCTGCGCCCCGCACATCATCGACACAAAATCCTTCACCGCAGCCTGACTCGCAGGCGCATTCAAAAGCGGCCTCGATATAAACCACGGCGTCCCCTCATCCAACTCCTCCGTCGGCTTCCCGTCCTGACCACGCACCGTCACCTTCTGCGGCGCTCGCTGCCTCGTGAATTCCACCTCACCCTCACCCTTCCTCACCGCCATCTTCACCACTTCCTCCGCAGAAAACCGCGCCACCCGCGGATCACGGAACGCCTCCTGCGGCCGCGCCAGCAGGGTCCTCAAATCAGGCGTCACCACGTAAACATCAGGCCGCCGCCGCTCGTCCACCACCGACACATACGCCGCTCCCCCTAGCGGTGCCGTCTTCCCCACCCGGATGTCCGCCAGTTCCTTACCCGCCGCATCCCGCCACGACACCCGCCACGCATTCTTGTCATCCAACCCCAGCGACGCCGCCGTCACCTTCTCCTTCTTCACCTCCGACCGGTCGATCGTCTCCGCAATCCTCGCCTTCCGGCAGAACTCCAGCAACTGCGCCACAAACGCAGGATCCGCACGGTCCCGCAACGGCTTGCTCACATCCCACACGCCGTCCGCTCGCCGCCGCAGCGACAGCGACCCCGCCGCACTCCGCAGATCAATCGCCACCGCCGTCGCCGGATCAAACTCCACCGCCGCTCCCGCCGTCTCCTCCATCCGCTCACCGTAATCAAACAGCAAATGCCCCCCGAGACTCGGCGGCGGCCCCCGGCGTTCATGCAGCACCACCCACGACGCAAATGCCGCCGTCAGTACCAGTAATATCAGCGTCGTCGATGTTCTCACAGCCGTGTTGCGTTGAACTCAGGAACGCCGCGCACTCCAGATCATGAACCCCGCCGCCAGCGCCGCCAGCGGCAGCACAATCGTCGTGATCAGAAACAACCGCTTCCACTGCGCAGGCGTGATATCAATCCGGAACCGGTGCTTCACCTTGTCCGTCGTGCTGTCGTTCGGAGCCGTCACATCCCGGTGCAGCACCCAGTTCAGCGAATGTGTCAGGAAATCATAGTTCTGCGGCGACACCGGCGGCATCGCCAGCTCCGCATTCCCGCTCACCACCATCCGCGAACTCTGCATCCTCACCGCAGGATCCTTCGCCGCACCCCGCTCCAGACTCAATGCCACACAAACAGGCTTCTGCTTCTCCTCAGGCTGATCAATCGTCGGCAGCGGATCACTGTACCGCCGCTCGCTCCAGAACCGGTCCGACGGCGTCATCAGCGGCACAATCTCGATGTTCTGATCCCGCTGCGTTTCCGTCTGCGCCAGCATCCGCAGCGATTTCGTCTGCCCTAGCAGCAAAGACGGCACCATCGCCAGCCCCTTCGTCACCCCGTCCGTCTCCAGAAACCTCACATCCACCGCAAAATCCTTGATCGGTCCCTTCGCCGTCGCATACGCATGAAGCACCCGGTCATCCTGCGGCACCACCCCGTACCTAGCCAGAAACCGGTCAAACTCAGGACACGGCTCCTCAGGGTCCAGCAGCACAATCATCCCGTTCCCAGGCTTCTCGAACAACTTCGTGAACACCGCCTCCTGCTGACTCCCAAACAGGTTAGGCCGCGACACAATCACCGCCCGGAACTCATTCTCCGCATCAGGATACTGCAGCACCGGCCATGGCTCCAGATCAATGTTCTGCCGCGCCGCAATGTCCGCCAGCACGTTGAACGCCGACCCCTCAGGCACCATCCGCTTCTTCACAATGTCCGTCACCCACGCCACCCGCGGCCGATCCGGACTCGTCACCCCGCGCAGCGCGGAATTCAGCAGCGACTCCCCCTTGAACGCAATCGGCGTCTTCTTCTCCGGATCAATATCATACAAGGTCTCCTCCGGAATCCATTGCGTCGAAGAGGCCGCATTCTCCTTCCCCGTATCCGACTGCACCAGAATCCCGTTCGTCTCCACACGGATGTTCATCTTCGCCGTCGCCACCTTGAAACTCTCCCACGCCTGCACATCCCTCAGCGTGTCAATGTAATCCACCTTCAGCCGGCTCTTCAGGTGCTTCCGGTACTGATCCAGCAACGGCACCAGATCCTTCTCCACCGCCCCGCCGCGCTGCGCCAGCACACTCACCCGCACCGGTATCTTCACCTCCTCCAGAAACTTCTCCGTGCTCGGAGCCAGCGTAAAACTCCGGCTGTACGTGTAGTCCCACTGCCGGAACCGCCGCCAGCTCACCACATTCACCAGCCCGAACAGCACCAGCCCCAGCACAATCTGCACCGCCACATTGAATCCAATCCGCCCGCGCCGGATCCCCGCAGGCATCGTCACAGCAGGCACCTCCGCCGCAGCTCTCTCGGCCGTCTCAGCCATCTCAGGGGAATCTTCCGGTTCAGTTGTCATCGTCCGCAGTGCGTTGCTTGATCTCAGGACTTCCAGCGGCGGTACTCCAGCACCTGATGCGTCAGCATCAGTATGAACAAGGTCCCGCTCGTGTAGTAAACCATCGGCCGCGTATCCAGCAGCCCCGACGCAAAGGACTCAATGTGCCCCTTGATCGCCACATAATCCATGATCGGCCGGAACTCCTGGTGGTCCTGCGCCTGCTGCATCACAAATACCCCGATCAGAAAATGCAGCAGAATGAACGCAAACCCCAGAATCGCCGCAATGATCTGATTCTTCGTCAGCGCCGACGCCAGCGACCCCAGCGCCAGATGAAACAGCCCAGTAATGAACAAAATCAGATAACTCCCCACCAGCGCCCCCTGCGGAATCTCCACCTTCCCGCGCAATATCCACGTCAGAATCCCGAAATACGCCAGCACCGGCAGCCACAGCACCACATAGAAAATCACTGCAGAAAAATACTTCGCCAGCATCACCTGCCACGTCCTCACCGGTGCCGTCAGCAATGACTCCAGCGTCCCCAGCTTCTGCTCCTCCGCAAACAACCGCATCGTGATCAGCGGAAACAGAAACGGATAGTACAGCCAGAACCACACCGGCACAAACGTCCACTGCACAATGCTCTGATCCTGCGGCTTCTCCCTCAGGATGTTGATCGACCAGCTGAACGACAACCCGCAGATCGCCATGAACATCGCCAGCACCACCCACGCCACAGGCGAGAGGAAAAACGATCGGAGTTCCTTGGTAAGCAGAATGTAAAACGTGCGCATGCCGATTCAGGGGGCCGTAGGGCGTTCCCTTAGTCCTCGCGCCGCAGGCTGGCAAGCCTTCGTTTCCCCCACCCCAAACCCTCAGTCACGCTGCGTGATCTCCACAAAAACATCCTCCAGCGTCGCCTGATTCGCCCGCAATTCCCGCAACGGCCACCCCCGACCCCGCGTCAGCTCCGCAATCTCCTCCCGAGGATCCGCTCCCGTATCCAGCTTAACCTCAAACTGCTGCCAGCCCCCGTTCGCCGCCGACGGCACCGCCGTCGCCCGCCGGATCCCCACCAATCCCTGCAACGCATCCGTCGCTTCCTCCGCCGGTGCCTTCATCTCCACCGTCAGCATCCCCGCCGAACGACTGCTCCGCGCCAGATTCTCCGGCGTGTCATCCGCCCGGATCTTCCCGCGGTGAATGATGATCACCCTCCGGCACACCATCTCCACCTCCGTCAGAATATGCGTCGAAATCAGAATCGTGTGCTCCGTGCTCAACTGCGCAATCAGACTCCGCACCTGCCGGATCTGATTCGGATCCAATCCGTTCGTCGGCTCATCCAGAATCAGCAGCCGCGGCCGGTGCACCAACGCATCCGCCAGCCCCAACCGCTGCCGGTATCCCTTCGACAGACTCGCCACAATCTTCCGCTGCACATCCTTCAACCCCGTCAGGTCCATCACCCGCCCCACATTCTCCTTCACCGCCCGACCCCTCAATCCCTTCAGCGCCGCCCGGAAATTCAAATACTCCACCACCCGCATCTCATCATACAAAGGCACACTCTCAGGCATGTACCCGATCTCCCGCCGCGCCCGGATCGAATCACTGAACACATCATGCCCCGCCACCCGCGCCGTCCCCATCGTCGCCGGCAGGTAACCCGTCAGCATCCGCATCGTCGTCGACTTCCCCGCCCCATTCGGCCCCAGAAATCCCACCACCTCCCCTTTGCCCACCTCGAAACTGAGATCGTCCACGGCCGTCCGGCCGACAAATCGCTTCGTGAGGTGCTGAACTTCAATCATGGCTGCTAAGGGAGCGTGCGACGCCCCGCGGGCCGTCCCATAGGCGTCCGCCCACCGAATGACAAGGCCCATTCTCCATCCCCACCACCCGCACCCCAACCATCACGGGATCTTCCGCCCCCGCCCAGCCTCCGTCAGCGCATACCAATGCTCCCGCTCCAGCCGGATCGCCGCCCCGCCCGCAAACGACCGCAACCGCTCGTCCCGGTTCGTCCCCGTAATCACCAGCGGCCCCACCGGATGACTCATACTCCACGCACAGCACAGCTGATCCACACTCGCCCCGCCATAGTGCCCCGAAAGCCCCTCCGCCGCCGCCCGGAACCTCGCTCCCGCCTCGTCATCCCCTCGGAACAACCGCCCGCCTCCCGTCGGCGACCACGCCATCGGCCGGATCCCGCGCGCAAAACACTGGTCAAAGGTCCCGTCAAACAGCGGATCGCA
>CANHUG010000166.1 GCA_947462995.1 Verrucomicrobiales bacterium
AATCGGAAGCTAAGAGACTACGGTTTTCTCATGCCGTCAGACCTCGCGCGGTAGAACCGCGGTGGAGTTCAACCGCCGGATGCGGAAAACCGCACGTCCGGTGGTGTGGGAGCCCTGGCGGGCGCAATCCCGCCAGGGCGACCCGATCTCTGGGGCTTGTTGGGAGGGCAGGCAGGCGCACTCCGTGCGCGGAGAGAGCTGTAATTCTGACAGCAGTCCAGAGCCTGCGGCTGCTGGTTCGGAGAGGGGGAACCCCGTACGGGGTTCTGTGTTATTGTGTTGGGACCCGGGGGTGCCGCGAGTGGCTCGTGGGACCATCTATTCACCGGTCGTCCCTACGGGACGGGGTGGGTGTCAGGGGAGGGAGGCGCGGAGGAGGCCGATGAGGGCGGCGGAGGCGATGATGGGGAGGATGGGGAGTTTGGCTTTTTCGAGGGCGAGGAAGGCGGCGATGGTGAGGGTGGCGGCGGTCCAGTCTGGGTGGTGGTTTGGGAAGATGGTGGAGGAGGAGAAGGAGAGGGCGAGGTTGAGGATGACGCCGACGACGGCGGCGGTGATGGCGTGGAGTGCGGCGGAGATTCTGGGGTGGTGGTGGAGGGATTCGATGTGTGGGGCGCCGAGGAAGACCATGAGGAAGCCTGGGAGGAAGGTGCACCATGAGGTGATGGCTGCGGCGAGGGAGGCGGCGGCGAGTTGTGGGAGTGGTTGAGGGGAGTGCCAGCCTGCGGCGAAGCCGACGAATTGGAGGACCATGATGAGCGGGCCTGGGGTGGATTCTGCGAGGGCGAGGCCGGTGATCATTTCGTGGTGGGAGAGCCAGTGGTGGTCGACGGCTTGCTGGGATACGTAGGGGAGGACGGCGTAAGCGCCGCCGAAGGTGACGAGGGCGGCTTTGCTGAAGAAGAGACCGAGGTTGGTGAAGAGGGAATGGGCGCCGAAGGCGAGGGCGGTGGTGAGGACGGGGAGCCACCAGAGAGTGAGGGTGATGGCGGTGATTTTGAGGGATCGGCGGAGGGAGGGACGCGGGGGAGGAGGGAGGACGAGGGTGGGCGCGGAGGAGGGCCGGGAGGAGGGGGCGGGAGCGGCGGGGAAGAGGTCTGGGCGATAGTGGTGTCCGAGGGATCCGATGGTGGCGGCGGCGGCGAGGATGAGGATGAAGGAGATTTGGGAGAAATGGATGGCGATGAAGGAGGTGGCGGCGATGAGCCAGAGGGGAGTGGAGTGGAGGGCTTTGCGGCCGATGCGGAGCGTGGCGGCGAGGATGAGGGCGACGACGGCGGGGGCGAGGCCGCCGAAGGCGGCGGCGATCCACCAGAGGTTTTGACCGGCCATGTAGAGCCAGCTGAGGAGGAAGAGGAGGAGGGCGGAGGGGAGGACGAAGAGGGCACCGGCGGCGATGCCGCCTTTAGCGCCGTGGAGACGCCAGCCGAGGTAGGTGGCGAGCTGCTGGGCCTCCGGGCCGGGGAGGAGCATGCAGAAGTTGAGGGCGTGGAGGAAGTGGTCGTCGGAGATCCAGCGTCGGCGTTCGACGAGTTCGCGGTGCATGAGGGCGATCTGGCCGGCTGGGCCGCCGAAGCTGAGACAGCCGAGCCGGAACCACCATTTGAGGGCGGTGCGGAACGAGGGCATGGCCGGGGGGCCGACGGGGAGACGATCGGCGGGATCCGGCATGTGGGGAGGGGTCGTCAGGTTAGGGCGGCCCGTCCTGCGGGTTGCTAGGCGAGGGAGGGGACGCCGATGCTGGTGTCGGTTTCTGCGGAGTAGTCGATGCCGTTGAGGCCGAAGCCGAAGAGGCGGAGGAAGCTGGATTGGTAGCCGGCGAAGTCGCCGAGTTCGGCGAGGTTTTCGGTGGAGACGATTTTCCAGCGTTCTGCGACGAGGGATTGGACGTGCGGGGTCATTTCCCAGTCGTCGATGCGGATGCGGCCGGCGTCGTCGGGCTGGGGATTGCCGTTAGCGAGCCGTTCGCGGAAGAGCCGGTCCATTTGTTCGATGCAGTCCTCGTGGGTGCCTTCCTCTTTCATGACCTTGTAGAGGAGGGAGATGTAGAGCGGGACGACGGGGATGGCGGAGCTGGCCTGGGTGACGAGGGCCTTGTTGACGGAGACCCATGCTTTGCCGCCGAGCGGGGCGAGGGAGACGTCGAGGGCGCGCTGGACCCGTTCGAGATCTTCCTTGGCGCGGCCGATGGTGCCGTTTTTGTAGATCGGCCATGTTTCGACCGGGCCGATGTAGGAATAGGCGATGGTCTGGGCGTTTGGGGCGAGGGCGTCGGCGGCGAGGAGGGCGTCGATCCAGAGTTGCCAGTCGTCGCCGCCCATGACGGCGATGGTCTGGTCAATGTCGTCGCCGGCGGCGGGTTCGATGGTGATGTCGTGGACGGCGCCGGTGCCGGTGTTGAGGTTTTTGCTAGTGAACGGTTCGCCGACGGGTTTGAGGACGGATTTGAAGACCTCGCCGGTTTTGGGGTGAGTGCGGCGCGGGGAGGCGAGACTGTAGATGACGGTGTCGACCTGACCGAGGTCGGCTTTGAGGGCGGCGATGACCTCGGCTTTGATGGCGTCGGAGAAGGCGTCGCCGTTGAAGGAACGGGCGTAGAGACCGGCTTTGGCGGCTTCCTTTTCGAAGGCGGCGGAGTTGTACCAGCCTGCGGAGCCGCAGCGGTCGGGCTCGCCTGGTTTTTCGAAGAAGACCCCGATGGTGGCGGCTCCGGAGCCGAAGGCGGCGGCGATGCGTGAGGCGAGCCCGTAGCCTGTGGAAGCGCCGATGACGAGGACCTTTTTGGGGCCGTTAGGGATGGGGCCGCGGTTTCTGACGACGGCGATTTGTTCGGCGATGTGAGCGGCGCAGCCGTCCGGGTGGGCGGTGGTGCAGATGAACCCGCGGATTTTGGGGGAGACGATCATGGCGGCGGGAGGTTGGCTAGTGGTCAGGGGAGGATGGAGACGCGGACCCCTTCGGAGTCGGTGATGACGCCGAGTTCGCGGCCGCCGGGGCCAGCGGCGAGGGCCTTGGCTTTGTCGGCCTGAGGGACGATGACGACCCAGCCCCAGCCCATGTTGAAGGTATTGATCTGGTCGGCGGGGTCGCAGTGCTGGAGGACCTTGGGGATGGCTCCGAGGTTCCATGCGGGGATGGAGAGATCAGCGCCTTTGTGGCCGAGGAAGCGTTCGAGGTTTTCGGTGAGACCGCCGCCGGTGATGTGGGCCATGGCGCGGACGTCGACGGAGGCGGCGCGGAGGGCGCGGACTTCCTCGTGATAGAGCCGGGTGGGGGCGAGCATGGCGATGATTTCCTCGGTGGAGAAGTCTTCGGCGTGCTCGCGGAGGACGCGGCGGACGAGACTCCAGCCATTGGCGTGGAAGCCGTCGCTAGGGAAGCCGATGACGGCGTCGCCGGGCTGGACGCGTTCTGGTTGGATGAGGTCAGGTTTTTCGACCGCGCCGATGGCGAAGCCGCTCATTTCGACGAAGCCTTCGGGGACGATGCCTGGCATTTCGGCGGTTTCGCCGCCGGCGAGGATGCAGTCGCAGGCGGCGAGCCATTCGGTCATGCCTGCGATGAGACGGGAGATCTGGACCTTATCGATTTTCGGGATGCCGAGGTAATCGAGGAACATGATGGGGTCGCCGCCGGTGGTGAGGACGTCATTGACGTTCATGGCGACGAGGTCTTTGCCTGCGGTTTCGAGGAGATCGTGGTGGAGGAGGAGTTCGAGCTTGGTGCCGACGCCGTCGCAGCCGGTGACGATGACTGGTTGTTTGTAGCTGCTGAGGTCGTAGGCGGCGGCGAAGAGGCCGAAGGCGCCGTAGAGCTTGCGTTTGGCTTCGGTGGAGGAGCGGAGCTTGCCGATGTCTCCGACGAGCGCGGCGGCTTCTTTGGTATCGACTCCGGCTTGCTGGTAGGTGAGTTTGGTGGACGACATGGGGCGCGGGGAAAGGGTTAGGTGAATGGGGGTGTCAGGCGTTGGCGGCGATGAGACGGCGGCCGCCGGTGAGTTCGCGCCAGATGCCGCGGAAGAAGGAGTAGCCTTCGCCGTAGTTGGTGCCGTTGGACCAATCGGGGTCGTAGTGGTGGGAGCGGAAGAGGAAGCGTTCCGGGTGTGGCATGAGGCCGAAGACCCGGCCGGTGGGGTCCTGGAGGCCGGCGATGCGCAGAGAGGAACCGTTGACGTCGTCGGCATACTGGAGCGTGACGAGGCCCTTGGCGAGATATTCTTCGGCTTTGCCTTCCGGGGCGACGAAGCGGCCTTCGGCGTGAGCGATGGGGAGTTCGAGGTCGGGGGCGACTTCGGAGAGGAAGGGACTATTGGGGGCGGTGACCTTGAGTTTGACCCAGCGGCACTGGAAGCGGCCGCTGGCGTTGTCGATGAGGGAGCCCTCGGGGAGGACGCCGATTTTGGTGAGAATCTGGAAGCCGTTGCAGATGCCGAGGACGTAGCCGCCGTTGGAGATGAAGGATTCGATGGAGTGGCCGAGACGTCGTTCGGTGACGAGTTGGGCGATGCGGCCGGCCATGACGTAGTCGCCGTAGGAGAAGCCGCCGCTCATGACGAGGAGCTTGGCGGCCTTGAGGTCGTCTTGGGTGACTGTTGAGATGGGAACGACTTTGGGAGCGAAGCCTGCGGTTTGGAGGGCGCGGGAGGTTTCTGCGTCGCAGTTGGTTCCGGGGAATTTGATGAGCAGGGCGGGCGGCTGATCGAGCATGGCGGCGGGGCGAAAAAGGGATCGGACGAGCGGAGGCGGGGGAATGCAACCGGCAATCTGGGAAGGGAGGGGGGCAGGCAGAGGGGTGTTGGGTGGGGTGGAGGCGTTTTCGGGTTTTTCTGTTGCCAAGGCGAGGCGTGCCCGAAAGGTTGGGAGTTCATGTTTTCCAGAGTCTTCAGTCAAGTCCTACCGGTGGCGGCGGTGATCGTTGTGAGCGGTTGCGGGTGGGTGTGTGCGCAGGAGGGCGGGGAGGCGGAGGGCGATACGATTCATGTGCCGCCGACGGTGACGTGGGAGAAGATTGCGGATTTGGCGGAGCCAGGGGGGAAGAAGCTGGGAGGGTATGGGGGGATGTTTGCGGGGGTGCAGGGGGACGTGTTGCTGCTGGCGGGCGGGACTGAGTTTCCTGAGAAGATGCCGTGGGAGGGAGGGGTGCGGGTGTTCAGTCGGGGCGTACACGTGCTTGAGCGGAAGGCGGGGGAGAATCAGGCGCCTGAGTATGGGTGGGTGGAGGCTGGGTATGAGTTGCTGGAGGGGATGGGATGCGGGGCGAGTGTGTCGGTGGCGGATGGGTTGTTGTGTATTGGGGGGGCGACGGTGGATAAGGTGGTGGACACGTGTTTTCTGCTGCGGTGGAATGGGGAGAAGCGGAAGGTGGAGCGGACGGAGTTTCCGAAGTTGCCGCGGGCCTTGGCTTGGTCGTCGGCGGCGGTGGTGAAGCAGATGGTGTATGTGATGGGCGGGACGGGGGTGCTGGGAGGCGGGAGTGGGAGCAAGGCGTTTTTTGCGTTGGATCTGAGCAAGCGGAAGGCGGGCGGGAAGGAATTTGCGTGGAAGGCGCTGCCGGCGTGGGAGGGTCCGGCGCGGATGCTGGCGGTGGGGGTATCTGGTGTGGAGGGGAGTGCGGAGTATGTGTATTTGTGCGGGGGGAGGAATCCGGGAGGGGACGTGGATTTTCTGACGGATCTGCATCGGTACAATCCGGTGAAGAAGGAGTGGAGTGTGCTGGGGGACATTGTGGATCCGCGTGGGCATCCGTGTGCGATCGTGGGGGCTCCGGCGTTTCATGTGCCGCCGCATCATCTGGTGGTTGTGAGCGGGACGGACGAGACCCTGACGCGGGTGCTGGAGGGTCAGGCGAGGGATTTGGCGAACATTGACGAGAGGGAGAAGAATGCGCGGCGGGATTACAACCGGCTGCTGATGGAGAAGTTTCCGGGGTATACGCGGACGGTGCTGGGCTATGATGCGGGGATTGGGGAGTGGAATCACCTTGGGGGATTTCCGGGGGCTCCGTGTCTGACGAATCCTGCGGTGAACTGGGGTGGGCAGGTGGTGATTCCCGGGGGTGAGACTGGGCCGGGGCGGCGTTCGCCGGAGATCTGGATGGGGACGGTGGTGAAGAAGCCTGCGGTGGTGGAGGAAGAGGAGGAAGCTGGGCCTGCGGGGCAATTGAGCGTGCCTGCGCCGGGCGTGGAGTCGGCTCCTGCGGCGGTGGTGCCAGCGCCTGCGGCGGTTCCAGGTGGTGGGCCGGCGGCGGTTCCCGCGGGAGTGAAGCCGGCTGGTGCGGGGCGGGTGGAGCGGAGGTGAGGGTCAGTCGAGGCGTTTCAGGATCCGCATTTCTTCACGGCCTTCGCGGCCGGGGAAGGCGGCGGTGGGTTGCCATGCTTCGACGAGCGTGAAGTGGTTTTGGAACATGCGGTCGAGGTCGTCGCGAGAGGTGCGGAAGGGCGGGCCCTGGTTCTGGTCTTCGTGGGCTTCCCATGGTTCGAGGTAGAAGATGGCGAGGAGGTGGCCGCCGGGGCGGAGGGCGGCGTGGACGGCGGCGGCGTAGTCGGGGCGGAGGTCTGGGGGGATGGCGCAGTAGCAGGTGTGTTCGAAGACCCAGTCGAAGGAGTTGAGGAGGGAGGAATGGGCTTCGGTGAAGAGGTCGGCGAGGAGGACGGAGACGGAGGGGAGAGAGGCGCAGCGGGTGGAGGCGAGGGAGACGGCGGCGGGAGCGATGTCGATGCCGACGACGGTGGAGGCGCCGGATGAGGCGAGGGCGGTGAGGTCGTGGCCGGGGCCGCAGCCAGGGGCGAGGATGCGGCCTTGGAGTTGGTGGGATTCGAGCCATGAGACGAGGCCTGGGGCTGGGCTGCCGCGGTCCCATGGGGTGTTGCCGGATTCGTAAAGGGACTGCCAGTCGGTGGTCATGGGGGAGCCTGACACGCGGAAAAGAGAATTTGAAAGCGTGAACGGAGGGCGTCAGAGTGCGGGGAGATTATTTGCGAACCCGACATGGCTGAATCCAACGAACCCCGTGAAGACCACAGCACCACGTCTACAGTCACCGTGACGCTGGTGATTCTTGCGGTGGTGATTGTGCTAGCCTGGTATTTGAAGCGGCGAGCGGCGGAGCGGCAGCCGGTGTTGCCGAAGGTGGAGCAGACGGTTGGGGCGGGGGTGGGGGTGCCGGCGACGGCGGCGGATCCGAGGATTCCGCGGGATGAGGAGGGGAAGCCGCTGAGTGACTATCAGATACTGACGCCGGGCGGTTGTCGGCTGATGGATGATCCGGGGAATGGGGGTGATGCGTTCAAGGCGTCGACGCCGCAGGGGACGCATCGGTTCCGGCTGTACTGGGTGCGGACGGCGGCGGTGAATGCGGGGGAGCCGGGGAGTGCGCGGGATGTGATTGATCACTTCGGGCTGCGTGATGAGAACGAGCTGCAGGAAGTGGCGAAGGATGCGGCGAAGTTCACGCTGAGCCTGCTGCGGGCGAGGCCGTTTCGGATCGTGACGCGGTGGGAGAAGGAAGCTGGGGACGATGCGTTTCTGTGTTTTGTGTATCTCGACAATGGTGAGGGCGGGTGGCAGAACCTGTCGTCGTGGCTGGTGCGGAGCGGGTTGGCGATGATTGTGCCGTGCGAGCGGGATTTACCGGAGCCGAAGGTGAGTGCGGCGGAGTATCAGAAGCAGCTGGAGACGGACGAGGCGGAGGCGAAGCACTCGAGGACCGGGGCGTGGGCGCGATGAGGGGTGTCGTACCCAGAGCGATGCTCTGGGCTGGTATACGGCGTTCCTTCAGAACGCGAGGTTAGGGTGGATGGGGGAACCCAGAGCGTTGCTCTTCGGACCCAGAGCGGTGCTCTGGGCTGGTATACGGCGTTCCTTCAGAACGCGAGGTTAGGGTGGATGGGGGAACCCAAAGCGTTGCTCTTCGGACCCAGAGCGTTGCTCTGGGCTGGTATACGGTGTCCCTTTGGGACACGGGTGGGATGGCTGTACTACGTTGGGTGCTGGGGTCACGGGTGGGATGCCTG